>DAOWHE010000055.1 GCA_030641585.1 Dehalococcoidales bacterium
ATTCACCTCAATCACGGTTTGCTTGAGTGGCTTATACTCGGCAAGATACCACCCATAATAGATTCCAGCGGTGACAAGCCCAACGACAACGGCAATGACGGAAATACCTATACTAAGTATAATCCGCTGTCTTCTCTTCTGTTGCTGCCACTGGGAAAGCTGGCGCCTGGTAAACTTGCCTTTTGGTTTTTCTACCTTCTTTTTCGCCAAGAATAGTTAGCCTCTTATTAAAACAGGGTGCCAAAATAGCTCAATCGGTCTTAGACGGCTGTCTCCTTAGAGAAATCTCGAGACTCCTTATTTGTGATACCCCCTTCAGGCTGGAGACCATGGCTACCAGGACATTACCGATAATCTTTTTGGGAAAGGTGCTTAAGGTTATGGGGGCATTATTTATGTAAAGAGTAAGCCTTTCTCTTTGGGGTTTTATGAAGCCTTGCTCCAGCAGGTCAGTCAAACCCTTAACATCCTGTGGTGAGAACTGTCTGGTCCTGGTCTTTAAGGGCTCATCGGTAACAATTGCCATAAGCTTACTCACAGCGCTGAAGGGTGGGCCAACCTCCCGGCGATAAACCTCTATCTTGGGCGCCTTGCCTTGCTTGAAACCCTCGGCAAGTATAATATCATAGTCTTCACCGAAGAGGCGGGCTATTTCATTGAGGGTTAGCTCCTCTGTCACCGGCTTCATCAGTACAATCCTATCCGGGTTGCTGATAGCTGTAGCCTCACTCCCGGCCTGGAGATGACGCCAGCTGTCCTTACCTGGCTGGTCTATCTCAAAGCTATGGTGGCTATGCTTGATGGTAGCTACCCGATAACCCCTTCGCCGCAGTTCCCCTACCAGTTTTTCTATAAGGGTTGTCTTCCCTGATCTTGATTTACCGATCACCGAAATTATGGGAGGCATTTCTCCAGCTTCTCTCCTTTCCATGTAGTTGGTCTATTATAAGTTTTATCCGGCTACAGTGCAATTAAATGTAATTGAGGAGTCTCCAGGGCGGCTAGCAAAGCTCAAATCACAGTCGCCCACTTTCCAAAAGTGGCCTTGTTATTATATACTATGAGGCTTCAGGAAAACACTACATCGCCGCCAGACATACTCTTCAGGCTAAGGAGTGTCAATGAAAGCCGTTATCCTAGTAGGTGGGCAAGGCACCAGACTTAGGCCGCTCACCATAAATACACCGAAAGCCATGGTGCCGGTGCTTAACAGGCCATTTCTGGAGCATGTTATACACCACCTCAGTCGGCATAACGCAAGCGAGATAACCCTGGCGCTAAGCCACCTGGCACAACCAATTAAAGACTATTTTGGCGATGGCTCCCGGTTTGGGGTCAGGCTTAACTATGTCTTAGAAGAAACCCCGCTGGGAACAGCCGGAGCGGTGAAAAATACTGAAAGGTCTGAACGGCATTTAGACGAGACCTTTCTGGTACTAAATGGCGATATTATTACCGACCTTGACATCACTGCCATGCTGGATTCCCACTGCCGAAAAAAGTCAAAGGTAACTATTGCCCTCACCCCGGTTGATGACCCCACCAGCTACGGCTTAATAGAAACCGACGCTCAGGACAGGGTAACGCGATTTCTGGAGAAGCCCAGTTGGAGCCAGGTAACTACCAATATGATAAATGCCGGTACCTATATTTTAGAGCCAGATGTTATGGCTTATATCCCGCCCCAGACCAGCTTCAGCTTTGAGCATGAGCTATTCCCACTCCTTCTGGAGCGGGGTGTGCCAATCTATGCCTATCCTTCTGCTGCTTACTGGATAGATATAGGCACCCCAGAAAAATACCTGCGGCTAAATAAAGACCTGCTCAGCGGCCGGGGTGGCCAGTATAGTCTTGGCTCAGGTGGCAAAGTTGTCATTGGGGAGCAGAGTGATATTCACCCGACAGCTCAGATAAGCGGGCCGGTGGTTATAGGCAGTAACTGCACTATTGGGCAGGGGGTCAGGCTAATCGGGCCAGTGATCATTGGCTCTGGTTGTGTGATACTGGATGATTCTGTGATTGAGGAAACTGTGATCTGGCAGGCTGTTAATATAGGAAAGGGGACTGCAGTAAGGCGTTCCATTATTGCCTCAAACTGCCGCCTTGATGATGGCAGCATCGTGGAAGAAGCAGTGCTGGGGGACAATGTTACCGTGGCCAGTGGTTATAAACTGGAAGCAGGAAGCAAAATCTGGCCGGGGACGGCAGTCGGGTGAATATTACGGCGGTAACGCCTGCTGAAAGCCCACAAGCTAAGCCAGGGAGGAAACAATGACCGCCAAACGAGGGATGGATAGCGCCAGCCGCCTGCCAACCAATACGTATCTGTGGCCGCTCAAGCGGTATACCGAAATGTATCGCCGTTCGCTGGATGAACCTGAAGCATTCTGGGCAGAGCAGGCACGAAAGCTGGACTGGTTTAAAACCTGGGACAGGGTCCTTGAGTGGCGGCTACCATATGCCAGATGGTTTGTCGGGGGAAAGCTCAACGTCTCTTTCCAGTGTGTTGACCGCCATGCCACGACGTGGCGAAAAAGCAAAGTGGCCATCTACTGGGAGGGCGAGCCCGGCGATACCAGGGTGCTCAGCTACTCCACCCTCTTCCGCGAGGTCAACCACTTTGCCTCAGTGCTCAAGAGACTGGGGATAGGCAAAGGGGACAAGATTGCCCTTTATCTGCCGATGATTCCAGAGCTACCGATTTTTATGCTTGCCTGCGGGCGAATCGGGGCAGTGTACACGGTGATATTCTCCGGGTTCAGCCCCCAGGCGATAGCCGACAGGGTCAATGATACCCAAGCGAAGGTCATTATCACCGCCGACGGCGGCTACCGCCGCGGCAAGACAGTCAAGCTCAAAGAGCTAACTGACGAGGCAGTAAAGCTCTGCCCCTCGGTGGAGAAGGTGGTTGTGATTAAGAGGACGGGAGAAGCAGTCCCGTGGACTAAGGGCAGAGATATCTGGCTTTCCTCGTTGCTTGATGAGCCTCATGAGCCGGTTGCGCCTGAGCCCGTGGAAGCTACCCATCCGCTGTACATCCTTTATACCTCAGGGACTACCGGCAAGCCGAAGGGTATTATCCACAGCACCGGCGGCTATCTGGTATACAACCACTCAACCTACCAGTGGGTCTTCAATGCAAGGGAGGAGTCTGTCTTCTGGTGCACCGCTGATGTCGGCTGGGTAACCGGTCACAGCTCCATAGTCTATGGTCCCCTGTCCCATGGCGCCGCTATCGTCATCTATGAAGGGGCTGCTGACTACCCAACCCTTGACCGCTGGTGGAATATTATAGAAAAATACGGGGTTACCATCCTGTACACATCACCAACAGCGATACGGATGTTTATGCGCTCTGGAGAAGAATGGCTAAAGAAGCACGACCTCTCCAGCCTGGAGCTTCTGGGCAGCGTCGGCGAGCCGATAAACCCGGAGGTATGGCAATGGTACTACAAGAATGTCGGGCGAGAGATGTGTCCCGTTGTTGACACCTGGTGGCAGACGGAGACCGGGGGTATCATGATATCACCTGCCCCCGGGATTGAGCCAATACCATTAAAACCGGGCTCAGCAACCCTGCCCCTTCCCGGAGTTGATGCCGCTGTAGTTGATGCCAGTGGCAAAGAATTACCTCCATGTCATACGGGATACCTAGTAATAAAAAGACCATGGCCTGGTTTGCTGCTTGACATCTATGGCAACCCCGAGCGCTACCGAGAGGCCTACTGGTCACGCTTCCCCGGTGTCTATTATACCGGGGACTTCGCCATGCGTGACGAAGATGGCTATTTCTGGGTGCTAGGTAGAGCTGACGAGGTGCTAAAAGTCGCCGGACATCGCCTCGGGACGGCAGAGATTGAAAGTGCTGTTATCTCCCATCCTGCTGTAGCTGAGGTAGCCGCCACCAGCCGGCCAGACGCCGTTAAAGGGCAGGCCATCGTCCTCTTTATCACCTTGAAAGAGGGAAATTCACCTTCAGATGCCCTGAGAAAAGACATCATAAAACATGTTCGTCAGACTATTGGTCCCGTTGCCACCCCATCCAAGGTTTACTTTGTCCAGTCCCTGCCCAAAACAAGGAGCGGTAAGATTATGCGCCGCGTCCTTAAGGCCGTCGCCTCAGGAGAGAGCATTGGCGACATTACCAGCCTGGACGACGAAACATCGGTTGCCGAAGCGAAGCGTGCCTACCAGAGCTTAAAGAAGACCCAAGGGGGCGTCTAAGAGCAGCTATCTCCTAAATATCTTATGGGGTGTTTAAGAGGGGCGTTAGCCCCTCTTTTTTAATCCTTCCCCCTCCCTTACCAAGGGAGAGAAATAAAGGGGGTGGGTTCAATAAATAATCCCATTATTTTTTGCCTAGAGTGCTACCTAAGGCTGTGATATAATAATAGGGCGAGGTGTACTTCCATGCTAGACCGATTGGATAAACTGGAAAGACGCTATCAGGAGCTGGAACAGCAAATGGCTACGCCTGAAGTGGCCTCTGACCCCAAACGGCTTCAGATGCTGGCTCAGGAAAGGGCCGGCCTTGAGAGTCTGGTAACAAAATATAGAAAGCATAAGGCTATTACCAAGTCGCTTAAAGAAACAAGAGCAATGTTAATCGGTGGCTTGGACGAAGATATGGCGACTTTGGTAAGACAAGAGATAGCAAGCCTTGAATCCCAGCTTGCCCGTCTGCTTAAAGAGATAAAGCTTGCTCTTTTGCCCAAGAACCCCAATGATAATAGGAACGTTATTATGGAAATCAGGGCCGGAACCGGTGGCGACGAGGCCGGGTTATTTGCTGCTGACCTTTTCCGCATGTATAGCCGTTATGCTCAATCTAAGGGTTGGGCAATAGATATCATTAGTATGAATGAAACCTCTATTGGCAGCATTAAGGAAGCCATCTTTGAAATAAAAGGCAAAGGTGCCTTCAGCCGCTTTAAGTATGAAAGAGGCGTCCACCGCGTACAGCGAGTGCCCACCACCGAATCCTCGGGTAGAATTCACACCTCCACGGCGACAGTAGCCGTCCTGCCGGAAGCTGATGAAGTAGAAGTATCTATAAAGCCTGAGGACTTAAAGACTGACATCTTCCATAGTGGAGGTGCCGGTGGGCAGAATGTCAACAAGGTAGCCACCGCAGTACGCATCACTCACCTACCTACAGGCATGGTGGTTATCTGCCAGGATGAACGCTCACAGCTAAGGAACCGAACGAAGGCCATGGCTGTGCTCCGAGCCCGGCTTTTAGCGCTAGAGCAACGTCGGCAGGAAGGTGAGATAATCGAACAGCGTCGCTCTCAGGTAGGTAGCGGTGAACGCGCCGAAAAGATTAGAACCTATAACTTCCCCCAAGACCGTATCACCGACCATCGCACTGGTCTAAGTATGCGCAACTTGCCCCGAATCATGGTCGGGGAGCTTGATGAGCTTATTGACGCCATAGCTACCAGTGAACAGGCAAAACAGCTAGAGGCTCAAGCGGTATGACCCTGAGAGAGTGCCTGAGTTATGGACGGGAAACTCTTGCCAGTAGTAATATTGAGTATCCCTCTCTGGAGAGTGAGCTGCTGCTAAGGCAGACACTGATAATAAGCCGAGTTCAACTGTATCTGGACTTTGACCTTGAGCTAAGCCATGAACAGGGGGAGACATTTTGGGGGCTGGTTAAACGTCGCCTGGAAGGTGAACCTACGGCTTATATAAGCGGCCATCGTGAATTCTATGGGCTCGATTTCTATATTAACCCCAGCGTCCTTATCCCCAGACCGGAAACCGAGCTACTGGTAGAAAAGACCATCAATCTGGCTAAGGGCTGTATCTTGCCCGTCATTGCCGATATTGGCACCGGCTGTGGCGCCATTGCCATCAGCCTGGCACTAAAGTTGCCACGGGCTAAAATCTATGCCACCGATATCTCAGCCTCAGCCCTGGAAGTGGCCCGAGCCAACTGCTTAAAACACGGGTTAACAAGCAGGGTCTCTCTTCTTCAGGGTAATATGCTTGAGCCACTACCTCGGCCAGTTGACTTCATAGTAAGTAACCTGCCCTATGTTAAGGAAGAAGAGATAAGCGATGATAATTTTGAGCCAGTCCTGGCGCTTAACGGGGGTGGCGATGGTCTGGAGCCGATACGCCGGCTGTGCCATCAGGTAGGCGGCAAACTACGCCCAGGAGGCTACCTGCTTCTGGAGATTGGGCAGGGGCAGCAAGCAGCTGTAACCAGCTTGCTTAGTAGCCTCTTCCCTTTGGCTGAGATAGAGGTGACGCCGGATTTAAGCGGCATAGACCGCATGGTAAGCGCTGTCTTATCACCCATCTCGGAGGCATAGACTACTCTCCTCTGGCTCCACTTACCTGATGGGAAAGGGTGCTGCCAGCCTTCATCAGCAAATGAAGGTAGCTATCAAAAAAGGGCAGGGCTTTTACCCTGTTTATCGCCCCTCCAATTGTTCCGTTGCCAATGCCTATGCATATCCACAGCTACATAGGCCAATTTTTACAGTTAGCCCTTCTCCGCCTGTCGCTGGGCGATGAGCTTCTGAGTAATTTGGGCCGGTACCTCTTCGTAGTGAGAAAACTCCGTTGTATAGCTGCCCCTGCCCTGGGTTATTGATTTGAGGTCAATGGCGTAGCGCAAGACCTCAGCCAGGGGGACTCTAGCCTCAATAACATTGTTGCCATCCTCAGGGTTCATACCCAGCACATGAGCCCGCTTGGTATTTAAGTCACCAATAATATCTCCGGTAAAGTCCCCGGGAGCCATCACCCTGATGTTCACCACCGGTTCCAGAAGGATGGGATGCCCGGCAGCCAGTCCCTTCTTGAGCGCCTGGGCGCCGGCGATTTTAAAGCATATCTCTGAGGAATCTACCGGGTGGAAGCTGCCGTCGTACACGGTTACTTTTATGTCAACAACCGGGGAACCAGCCAGAGCCCCTTCTTTAGCCGCCTCGTTAACTCCCTTCTCCACCGCCGGAATATAATTCTTGGGTATAGTCCCACCCTTTATCTTCTCAACAAACTCCAGTCCACTGCCACGGGGTAAAGGTTCCAACTCTAGTAACACATGCCCATATTGGCCGTGGCCACCGGTTTGTTTCTTGTGCTTGTATTCCGCCTTGGTTGGCATAGTTATAGTCTCTTTATAGGGCACTTTGGGGATCTTTAAATTAACACCGACGCCGAATTTACGCAATATCTTCTCGGCAGCCACTTCAAGTTGAGTATCACCAAGCCCGGACAGAACGGTCTCATGGGTATCAGCCTCCCGGTGAACCTGAAGGGTAGAGTCTTCTTCAGCCAGCCGGGATAGTGCCGGGCCCAGCTTATCTAAATCGGCCTTGGTCTTGGGATGTACCGCCATACTGAAAATCGGTTGTGGGAAGGTAGCCGGCGCAATTTTTACAGGCTCTGTCTGACTAGTCAGTGTGTCGCCGGTACCAGTCAAACCCAGTTTAGCTACAGCACCTATGTCTCCCGCCCCAATCTGAGATACTGGTTCCTGGGTCTTACCTCTGAGAGCAAATAGCTGACCTATGCGTTCCGTTTCGCCCCGTGTGGCATTCAGGACATGGGAATTGCTGGTAATGACACCGCTATAAACTCTAAAGTAGGTAAGCTTACCGACATAAGGGTCGGCACTGGTCTTAAACACCAGGGCGGCAAGTGAGGCCTTGCGGCTTGGTTTAATCTCAGGCGCTGCCGAATCGCCAGCTGTAACTATCTCTCGTTCCTTCGGTGATGGCAGATAACTATTTATGGCATCCAGGAGTGAGCTGATGCCCACATTTTGCAGCGCTGAGCCGGCTAATATCGGCACAACCCCGCCACTTATTATCGCCTGCCGCAGGCCAGTCGTCAGTTCCTCAAGGCTAAGCTCTTCACCGCCTAGATATTTATCCAGTAGAGCATCATCAATCTCAGCGATAGCCTCTACCAGCTTTTCACGAAAAGAACTGACCTGCTCACTTAGCGACGAGGGTATTTCAGTCTCCTTGGCCGGAGAACCGATATATGCCTTCATTGTCAGCAGGTCAACTACCCCTTGGAAGTCGTTATGAGCGCCTATGGGTAAGCCAAGCGGCAGGCATTTAGAGCCAAACTTTTCTTGAAGTTCACTAACAGTTCGGTAGAAATTGGCATTCTCACGGTCCATCTTATTAATAAAGATAAGGCGAGAAAGGCCAGCTTCTTCACTGTAGGCCCACACCTGCTCGGTGCCAACTTTAACGCCAGCAGTGGCAGAAACCACGATTATAGCTCCCTCCCCAACCCTGACCGCTGCCCTGACTTCACCGGCAAAGTCAGAATAGCCGGGGGTATCAACAAGGTTAATCTTGATCTCCTGCCACTTTAAGGGAAGCAGGGTCAGGTTTATGCTGATTTTGCGCTTTATCTCATCAGGGTCATAATCAGAGGTGGTGGTGCCGGCATCAACTTTACCTAATCGGCTAATCACCCCGGCGGTGGATAGGATTGCCTCTGCTAATGATGTTTTTCCGGCGCCACTGTGGGACAGTAAAACGACATTGCGAATATTCTCCAGCCCATATTGCTCCATGTAATCACATACTCCACATCGTTTATTTTATTCTTCCTGCCAGGCATCTTCACCAATTAGGGGGACAAAGCGGCAGCCGCCCAAGTTTTGAACCACATTCTTATCCCTGCCTTTGGTGATTTTATATAACTCCTGTTCATAACGAGAGCCTACCGGAACTACCAACCGCCCACCAATTACCAGCTGCTTAAGAAGGGCATCTGGTACTTTGGGAGCCCCGGCGGTAACTATTATAGCGTCATAGGGTGCCTCAGCCGGCCAGCCCAAAGTCGGCTCAGCAAGGTGCATCTTAATATTTTTGTAGCCCAGGCTATCAAGTGCCCTCTTAGCTTCCTTAGCTAGAGTTGGCAGGCGCTCTACTGTAATCACCAACCGGGCTAGTTCAGCTAGAATAGCTGCCTGATAGCCACTGCCGCTGCCGATTTCCAATACCTTTTCTTTGCCAGTAAGCTCCAGTGACTCCGTCATGAGGGCAATGATATAGGGCTGTGAAATTGTCTGACCGAGCCCGAGCGGAAGCGGCATATCTTCATAAGCCAGGTGCTGCTCCCCAGGCGGTACAAAACACTCCCGTGGTATACGAGACATAACTCCTAGCACCCGCTTATCCTTAATCTCTGGAGTGAGGTGTTTAATCAATCCAGCCCTTGCTGCCTCAAAGTCCATAACTTACGCTCCGCTGGGACAAGGCTAACTCCCCAACACCATAGCCAGCACTAAAAGAATAGCCAGCACTATCCCGGCCAGAATGCCGACTCTTCGTAACTCAATAAGTAGGTTGGGGCACTTAACAGGGGTTGGTGGCGGGGTCACCACATCTGTCAAAGGAGCGACCACCTTCTTGGGAGGAGCAACGGCTTTGTTGGTTAGGCTAACCGATTGCTGTTGGGAAACTAGGTTTGGATGACTTTGCCTGCCCTTCCTCTTTTTACTGTGAGGTGTGTGTTTACCTTTGCTGTGTTGTGCTCTGCTAGGCATCCGCTACCTCTCTATAGTTTTATACTAACTTAATGGGCTACTTAGCTCTGGGATGAGCTCTATCATAGGTGCGGCGGAGGTGTTCTGAGGTTAAATGGGTATAAATCTGCGTGGTTGATATATTGGCATGGCCCAGTAGCTCCTGAACCGACCTGAGGTCAGCGCCGCCGCTCAGCATATGAGTGGCAAAACTGTGTCTCAGGGTATGCGGGGTAACCATTTTCCCTAGCCCGGCTGATTTGGCATAACCCTTCAATATCTGCCACAGACCCTGCCTGGTCAGCCGGTCACCGCGACGGTTGAGAAACAGGGCACGCTCGGTATCGTTGTGTGCCAGTTGAGGGCGGACCTCTGTTATATACTTCTCTATCACCTGAGCCAACTTGGGATAAATCGGTATCATCCGCTCCTTACTACCCTTGCCAAAACAGCGGACATAGCCATCTTCTGTATCTACATCACCCAGATTCAAGGACACCAGCTCGCTGACTCTCATGCCACTGGCGTAAAGAAGCTCCAGCATTGCCCCATCCCGTTTAGCTTCCGGCGTTTTAAGCTTAGCCGGCCGCTCAAGCAGCTGGCGAACCTGACTGATTGAGATGGCATCAGGTAATGGCTTGCCAACTTTGGGTGAACTTATATTTTCGGTTGGGTTTTCCCTTATCTTGTCCTCGGCAAGTAAAAAGTTGAAGAAAGACTTGGCCGCAGCCACCTTGCGGGCTACCGTAGTGGCGGCGTAGTTTCTCTCCTTGAGATTAAGCAGATAGCTGAGTGTGTCCTGCCGATTAAAATTAGCCCACGACGGCATGACACCACGCCTGGTAGCCTCTCCCTCAACGAAGTCGGCAAGCTGGGTCAGGTCATTCTGGTAGGCAACTTTCGTATTTTCCGAAAAGCCCTTTTCAACAATAAGGTAGTTTAAAAAGCTTTTTATATCCTCTCTCACCACGCCTCCTTGTCACCAGCTTACTTCTCATTTTAACATAACTAACAAACATTTCAAATAGAGCAAGAGAAAGGCTTGCTTTGCCCATCTTATAGGCTATGCTAAAATAGATTTAAGGCTGGCACTTTAAGAGGGTAAAGTTGACCGATAACCTACTAAAAAAGCAACTAGCGAGGCTACCAACCAGCCCCGGGGTCTATCTTATGAAAGATGCCGGAGGTAACATACTGTATGTCGGTAAGGCGGCTAACCTCCGCAACCGGGTGAGGTCATATTTCGGCCAAAGACAGAAACTATCGCCAAAACTTGAGCGGATGGTCACCCGTGTAGACGACATTGACTTCTTTGTTACTACCTCGGAAGAAGAAGCTCTTATCCTTGAGCTGAACCTGATAAAGAGACACCGCCCTCGTTACAACGCCCGGCTTAAAGACGACAAGAACTTCCCCTATCTCAAGATAGACTTAAGTGAGGACTGGCCCAAAGTGCAGATTACCCGTCGCCTGGCCGAAGACGGCGGCTGTTACTTCGGCCCCTTTGCCAGTGCCAGGTCAATCCGCCGAGCGCTAAAGGTGGTCAAAGAGATTTTCCCCTTTCGCTCCTGCTCCATAACTATCACCGGCACTCTTCCCCGCCCCTGTCTTGAATATGACATCCATCGTTGCGCCGCGCCCTGTATCAGCGGGGCTATCAGCAAGGAGGAATACGCCGAGATAATAAAGCAGCTAATTCTTTTCCTAGAAGGCAAGCAAGAGCTCGTAGTCCGTAAGCTTGAGAACAAAATGAGGCAGGCGGCTCTGGCTCTGGAGTATGAAAAGGCGGCCAGACTCAGAGACCAGATCCAAGCAGTAAAAAAGGTGGTTGAGTACCAGCGAATGGCCACTACTGTAAGCGGCGAGCAGGATGTTATTGCCTTTACTAAAGACAGGGGCCATACTTACGTCCAGGTCTTCTTTATTCGTGGCGGCAAGCTAATCGGCCGGGAGAGCTTTACCCTGCAGGGCACCCTCTCTGAAGAGCCAGAGCAAATAATGACCAGTTTTGTAAAACAGTTTTATGATTCCTCTCCTTATGTCCCGCCGTTAATACTGCTCCAGCACCCGATTGAAGATGAGGCTGTTATTAAGAGTTGGCTCAAAAGTAAACGGGGAAGCCGGGTTAGGATTCTGGTGCCCCGCCGGGGCAATAAAAAGAACCTGGTTGATATGGTGACTAAAAACGCTCAAGCCAGTTTAGAACAGCTTAAAATCAAGCAGCTACCTGAGCCGGTAGCCTTAAGAGCTGCCCTGGAAGAAATAAAGAGAGAACTAGACTTGCCCCGCCTGCCCTCCCGCATGGAAGGCTATGACATCTCTAACATCCAAGGCAAAGCCGCCGTGGGCAGTATGGTGGTCTTTAGTGGGGGCAGGCCCAAGCCAGCTCACTACAGACGCTTCAGAATAAAATCTGTGCCCGCTGCTGATGACTACGCCATGCTCAGAGAGGTAATCCGGCGGCGATTTGGTCGTTTAAAGAGCAGCCAGGCAGCAAATAGCTGGGCAATACTACCTGCCCTCATCCTTGTTGACGGCGGCAAGGGGCAGCTGAGTTCGGTGCTGAAAGCAATGCACGAGGCCCAAGTTGACGGCGTGCCTGTAGCCAGTTTAGCCAAGGAGAACGAAGAGGTTTTTGTCCCCAAAAGGGCTAAACCAGTCAGACTGCCTCGCAGCTCTCCGGGTCTTCAGTTACTCCAGCGCCTGAGGGATGAGGCGCACCGCTTTGCTCTGGGCTACCATCAGAGAATACGCAAAAAGCAAGCCTTTGCCTCAGCCCTTGATACTATACCCGGTATTGGGCCCAAGCGTAAACGCAGCCTGCTCACACAGTTCGGCTCGGTCCAGGCTATCCGGGAGGCTTCCTTAGAAGAGCTAACTGCCACCGAGGGCATGAGCCTGGGCCTTGCCCAAAAAATAAAGGAGTACTTATAATTTACCCTAAAAAATCTGCGATTTTTCAGGGAACCTAGGAGAAAGCCATGTCAGCTAATCTGCCAAGACAAGGCTCTGGAGAAAGCCATGCCAGCTAATCTGCCCCCACAGTATTTTGAAGCTGAAAAAAGGTTCCGAGCGGCTAAAAACCCGCCGGAAAAGATAGCTGCCCTTGAGGAAATGATGGCTATTATGCCCAAGCACAAGGGAACCGACCACCTCCGTGCTGAGTTAAGAAGCCGAATGGCCAAGCTAACTCAGCTGGCAGCCAAGAAATCAGGCGCCCAGCGGGCGTCTATGACTATTGACAAAGAGGGCGCCGCCCAGATAGCCGTAATCGGGCTGCCCAACTCAGGTAAATCTCAGCTGGTGGCTGCTATTACCAACGCCTCCCCAGCTGTAGCCGGATACCCCCTCACCACCCATAGCGCCACCCCGGGGATGATGGAATTTGAGAATATCAAGATACAGCTTATTGACACCCCACCCCTGCCACCACAATCTGCCCAGTGGTGGCTACCGCATATGCTCAGGCAGGCTGATGCCCTGCTGGTCATGGTGGATTTAAGTAACGACCCGCTGGCTCAAGTAGAGACGAATATATCTGAACTTCTGAAGATGAGAATAGTAATCAGCGAGGCAAAGGCTGAGGAAGAGATGGGGACTATCTGGCGAAAGAAGGCTTTAATTATCGGCAACAAGATGGATTTAGATAAGGGTGCTAGAAACTATCAAGCCCTGCTTAGTAAATACCAGGGGCAACTGGCGGTGGCTGCCATCTCAGCCATAGAAGGCATGGGCTTAGAAGAGCTAAGGCTCAAAATCTATAAGATGCTTGATATTATACGGGTATTTACCAAGATGCCGGGTAAAAAGGCAGACCTTACCGACCCGGTAGTCTTAAGAAGGGGAAGCACACTTAAGGATGCCGCCACCTCGGTGCACAAGGACTTTGGCCAAAAGCTGAAATTTGCCCGTATCTGGGGCTCGGGCAAGCACGACGGCATAATGGCAAAAAGAGACCATGTTTTGCAAGATGGTGATGTGATAGAGTTGCATCTTTAAATACAGTAGGCAGGGATTGTCAAGCATTTCAAGCGGTGATTAGGATACAGATACTATAGACATAGATAAAGCCATAGGGGGTTAACAGATGCCGCAGTGGCAGGAGTTTAGCCCAGTACAATGGGTAATCTTTGGGGTAGTAGGCTATCACCTAGTCTATACCATTCTCTGGATTATCTGTAAGCTCATCTGGGGAAAACGAGTAGCTTCTTGGGCGGGATTTATGCTCTACAACAGTCCTCTCGTGATTTTCGGGCCATTTATGGAAATATTTAGAAACCCTGGGTGGAGAAGAAAGTGGCTGAAGCGGGCTGGCGTTGACAAAGGGCATGTTGTCCTGGATG
>DAOWHE010000060.1 GCA_030641585.1 Dehalococcoidales bacterium
CGGCTGAAGCCAAAGCTTTGCTGGACTCGGGCGTGGCTTCGAAGGGCATGATTCCCAAGATTAGAGCCTGCCTGAGAGCCACATCTAATGCGGCAACTGCCTGTGTCATAATAGATGGCAGGCAGCAGCACGCCTTACTCAGGGAAATTGAGGAGAGTGGTTCGGGCACAACAATAAAGGCTGCCCGTTAAGGGTAGCTTGAAGGGGCTTCGCCCTAGAGGGCTCAAGCCCGAAGGGTTGATAAATAATCTCTTAATAGGGTGTAAAAATGAGTAACTGGCAGGAGTTAGAACATAAATATTTTATGCCCACTTTTGAGCGCATACCGATAACGCTGGTCAGGGGGCGGGGGGCAAGGGTGTGGGACGAGGATGGCCGGGAGTATCTGGACTTTGTAGCCGGCTGGGCGGTTAACAGCCTGGGCCACTGCCACCCGGAGGTTGTTGGCGCGGTGACGGAGCAGGTTAAGACCCTCATCCAGGCTTCAAATAGCTTCTACACCGTTCCTCAGATTCGGCTGGCCGAGCTCCTGGTTAAGAACAGTTGCCTTAATAAAGTCTTTTTCTGTAACAGTGGTGCCGAGGCTACTGAGGGGGCGGTCAAGCTGGCACGCCGCTATGGCAAGCTGCATCTGGGTGGAGCCTATGAGATTATCACTGCCAAAGGCTCCTTTCATGGGCGCACCCTGGCTATGGTATCAGCCAGCGGTCAGTCTAAATTCCAGCAGCCGTACACTCCTTTGCCAGCCGGTTTTATCAATGTGGAGTATAGTAATATTGAGGCGATAAAGGCGGCGACCACCAGCAAAGTTTGCGCCGTGATGCTGGAGCCAGTGCAGGGGGAAGGCGGCGTCAACCTGCCTGACAATAACTATCTAGCCACGACACGTGCCTGGTGTGACCAAAAGGGCATTCTCCTCATCCTGGACGAGATTCAAACCGGCGTGGCTCGGACGGGAACCCTCTTTGCTTACCAGCAGTATGGTGTTGAACCTGATATAATGACATTGGGCAAGGGTCTAGCCAGCGGCATACCAATCGGGGCGATACTGGCCAAGGACAGGGTTTCTGTTTTTGCCCCCGGCGAACATGGCTCTACTTTCGGGGGTAATCCGGTAGCCTGCGCTGCTGGTTATGCTACCCTTAAATTTATTATTGACCATGATATTGGCGGCAATGTCAAGAGAGTGGGCCAGTATTTCGCTACCGGGCTAAAAAGCTTGAGGCAAAAGTTTAAGTTTGTCACCGAGGTGCGAGGCCTCGGGCTGCTTCTAGCCATAGAGTTTAGCCATGATATTGCCCGACAGATGATGACAGCCTGCCTTGATGGTGGCCTATTAGTTAACAAGCTAAAGCCTAATGCCCTGCGTTTTATGCCGCCCCTTAATATTGGCAACAAAGAGGTTGATGAAGCGCTGAGTATCCTGGATAAGGTATTGTCCAGTCAACTCTAAAAAGGGAAGAAGTCTCCGTTAGGAGTTGCCTAAAAAACCTGAGCAGGAGCGACAGGCAATTTAGTTTAAGGAAGGTTTGAAATGCGGGATAAAGTAGTACTGGCTTACAGTGGTGGGCTGGACACATCAGTAGCCATCAAGTGGCTTAAAGAGAAGTATGACCTAGATGTTATTGCTCTTACCATTGATGTCGGCAACGAGCGTGATTTCTCTACCGTGAGGGACAAGGCACTTAAAGTTGGTGCCACAAAGGCACTGGTCAAGGATGCCAAGGAACTATTTGTTAACCATTTTATTTTCCCAGCGCTTAGGGCAGATGCTATCTATGAGGGGCAGTACCCTCTGGCTACTGCCCTCTCGCGCCCGTTAATGGCTAAACTACTGGTGGATGTAGCCCGGCAGGAGGCGGCTCAAGCTGTAGCTCACGGCTGCACCGGCAAGGGCAATGACCAGGTAAGATTTGAGGTCAGTATTAGTGCCCTGGCGCCGGAGCTTAAAATTATGGCTCCAGCTAGGGAGTGGGGCATGACCCGGGAAGAGACCATTAACTATGCAAAACGCTATGACATCCCGTTGCCGATAACTCTAGCCAGTCCCTATTCAATTGATGAGAACCTCTGGGGAAGGAGTATTGAGTGCGGCATCTTAGAAGACCCATGGGTTGAACCACCAGAGGAGGCATTTTCCTGGACAAAATCACCCAGGGAGGCTCCCGATGAAGCTAGCTATGTGGAGATTGGCTTTGAGGAGGGCACTCCAGTGGCTATCGATGGGCAGAAACTAGGTGGCGTTAGCTTAATTGGGTGGCTAAATGAACTGGCTGGCAGTCACGGTGTCGGTCGGATTGACCATGTAGAAAACCGGCTGGTGGGGATAAAGTCAAGAGAGATTTACGAGGCACCAGCAGCAGTAGTCCTCCTTGAGGCTCACCGGGCACTGGAGGCTATCACCCTGTCAAAATCACAGCTGCGTTTTAAGCAAAAAGTGGCCGCTGAGTATGCTGACCTAATCTATGACGGTCTCTGGTTCACTGCCCAGCATCAGGATCTAGCTGCCTATATCACGAGCTCACAACGCTTTGTTACCGGAACAGTGCGACTAAAGCTGTTCAAGGGAAAATGTAGTATAGTTGGGCGGAAATCACCGCTATCACTGTATAGCTATGGGCTGGCTACTTATGATAAGGGTGATGAGTTTGACCAGAGTGCCTCTCCCGGCTTCATTCACATCTGGGGGCTGCCGGTTAGAACCCAGGTCCAAATACAGCCATTAGGCGAGGCTGAGGGGCCGTTAAATATTATGCAACCAAAGAAAACAGAGGAAAAGGAAAAGAAATGAGTCATATACGGGGCCGTTTTCAAAAAGCCGCTGATGAACTGGCGGTTAAATATACCTCTTCGTTGCCCTTTGACTGGCGTTTATACCCCTATGACATTAGAGGTAGTATTGCCCACGTCAGGATGTTGGCCAAACAGGGCATCATCTCACAAGAAGAGGCTGAAGTTATTACTGACGGGTTGGCATCAATTAGGGAAGAGTTAGAGCAGGGTAAATTTGAGTTCAAATTGGAACTGGAAGATATACATATGGCTATTGAAGCCAGGTTAGGGGAGCTGGTAGGTGAGGTGGCTGGTAAGCTGCACACGGCTCGCTCCAGAAATGACCAGGTAGCTCTGGATATGCGTCTCTTTGTTAAGGAGGCAATCTCTGAAACCCTGGCCAGCTTAAGGCAGTTCCAGCAGGCGCTAATCAGTCTGGCTGAAGAAAATAAAAGTGTGGTTATACCGGGCTACACCCATTTGCAGCCAGCACAACCGGTGCTTTTGGCCCATCATCTGCTGGCCTACTTTGAGATGTTCCAGCGGGATGTTGAGCGGTTTTGTGACTGCTTAAAGCGAACTGACGTCATGCCCCTGGGCAGCGGGGCTTTAGCCGGTGTTACTTATAATGTTGACCGGGAGTTTTTAGCCGGCGAGTTGGGATTTAGCCAGATAAGCCCCAATAGCATTGACGCCGTTTCAGATAGAGACTTCGTAATTGAGTACGGGGCCGCCGCCAGTCTGTGTATGATGCACCTCTCCCGGCTGGCTGAGGAGATTATTTTGTGGTCGGGAGCCGAGTTTAGCTTTATTGAGCTTGATGAGGCTTACGCCACGGGCAGCAGTCTTATGCCTCAGAAGAAAAACCCTGATGTCGCTGAAGTTGCTCGGGGTAAGACAGGACGTGTCTATGGGAATCTTTTATCTCTGCTGGTAACGATGAAGGCTTTGCCTCTGTCCTATAATAGAGATATGCAGGAGGATAAAGATGGTCTCTTTGATACCATAGATACGTTGCTATCTACCCTGGGGGTATTTACCGGCATGGTTAAAACCATAAAAGTTAAGGTTGAAAATACCGAGCGGGCGGCAAGTCAGGGTTATCTTTTAGCCACTGATTTAGCTGATTATCTGGTAAGAAAAGGGGGAACCTTTCGCAATGCCCACGGCATAGTTGCCAGACTGGTAAGCTACGCCGTAGAAAAGGACAAATCGTTTGGTGAGCTTAGTCTTAGTGAGTTTAAGAGCTTTTCTCCCCTATTTGGAGAGGACGTCAAAAGTGTCACCGTAGCTTCATCTATCGCTGCCAGGGATGTCATTGGTGGTACCGCGCCAAGGCAGGTAGAGAAGGCATTAGCCGCTGCCAAGAAAATGGTTAGGCCTGATTTTAAGAGGGTCAATAAGAAGTCAGGATGTTCCTAAACAGCCTTAGCCAGTTTTCGTTGTGAGCGCAGGCATCTGGTGCACAGGTTGAGTCGCCTTTTTTGGCCGTCTATTATTAGAGTAGCTGGATGGATATTGGGTAGCCACTGGCGATTAGTATGCCGCTTAGAATGGCTGACATTATGCCCGAATTGGGCTGATTTGCCACATAGGTCACATTTCATAGTCGTATATTATCCCCGTTGACTAGCAAAAAAAAATGGTGTAAAATCTCATTGGTAATACTATCATAACTGGAAAGACTTGGCAAGGGTGAGGGTGAGGTGACAAGCATTTTCAAAAGGGTGGCATAAAATGGAGCAAGCAAATACTATCAGTGGGCAAGACCTGCGGGAGATGTTTGCCGCGGCGACTAACTGGCTAGAAAAGAGTGCTTCAGATATAGATGCTTTGAATGTCTTCCCGGTGCCAGATGGTGATTGTGGAACTAACATGCTGCTTACCATGCGTTCCACAATAGAGGAAGCCGACAGGGTTCATGACCGTGATGTTTCAGCAGTGGCTCAAGCTATGGCTAGCGGGGCACTGATGGGAGCTCGCGGTAATAGCGGCGTAATTCTGTCGCAATTCTGGCGCGGCTTGTCGCAGGGTTTGGCAGAAAAGGAAACATTTAACGGTAGTGACCTGGCTAATGCCCTTTTGCAGGCATCAACGATGGCCTATAAGGGGTTGAGTAATCCTGTAGAGGGGACCATTCTTACCGTGATTAAGGACGCCGCCGCCGCTGCACAGGCACAGGCTGCCAGTGGCAGTGATGACCCTGTTTCGGTTATGGAAGCGGCAGTTGATGCCGCCAGTGAGTCGGTGGCTAATACCCCCAGTCTTCTTGCCGTATTAAAGGAGGCTGGGGTGGTGGATGCCGGTGGGCAGGGTTTGTATACCATTCTGGAAGGTGCCCTACGTTACTTAAGAGGCGAGGCAGAACAGATGCAGTTCCGCAAGCCCCAGATGATTGTCAGTAATATACCGCTAACGCCACTTGCTATCACGGCGCCAGAAAGATTAGCTGTTGATGAGATTCCTTTCGGCTACTGTACCGAGTTTATGCTTAAGGGAAAGGACCTTGAACTAGATCAACTCAGGAAAAAGTTGGCAAAGAAGGGGGAATCTCTGATTGTAGTTGGCGATGATGCTATGATCAGGGTTCATATCCACACCCTGGACCCGGGCAATGTTATTCACTATGCCACCTCACTGGGCACCACGCACAATGTGAGCATACGAAATATGGATGAGCAGCGCCTGGAATTCCTGGAGATGCAGAGGGGGAGGGCGCCAGCGGTTGACACTGCTATCATTGCCATAGTCGCTGGGGCTGGGCTTACTGAGGTCTTTAAAAGCCTGGGGGTAGCCGCCATTGTCCCTGGTGGGCAGACAATGAACCCCAGCACTAAGGATTTACTCCAAGCAGTAGAGGCGGTAGCGTCAGATAAGGTCATTATTCTACCTAATAACAAGAATATAGTGCTTACCGCCAATCAGATCCAGTCCCTGACCGCTAAGACTGTAAAGGTGGTGCCTACGGAAACAATTCCGCAGGGGGTGGCGGCGCTTTTAGCCTTTGACTATGAGGCTGAAATGGAGAGAAACACCCAGCTCATGGAAAAAGCAAAATCAGCAGTAAGGTCAATTGAGGTTACTCGGGCAGTCCGTTCCACCCAGCTTAATGGGTTAAAAATCAAGAAGAAGCAGGCTATTGGCCTGCTGGATGGAAAGCTGGTAATGGCGGCAAATAAGAACACCAGTGTTCTTAACGAGATGTTCGCTGTGCTAAATCTAGACCAAGCTGAGGTAATTACCATCTACTACGGGGCTGATACAGAGGAAGCCGAGGCACAGCAGGTTAATGCTAACATCTCCGAAAAACACCCTAACCTTCAGGTTGAGGTAGTTAAAGGCGGCCAGCCGCACTATAATTACATCATATCTATTGAATAGTGGCGTATAGAGGTTGCTTATTAAGAGGCTGAGGTTGATAAACAACCTCGCATAGGAGACTATAGAATGGCAGTCAAAATTGTTACCGACAGTCTATCTGATATTACCAGTGACATGGCCGAGGAGCTGGGGATTACCGTTGTGCCGCTAACGGTATCTTTTGGTCATGAATCCTTTCTTGACCGGGTTACTATGACCACCGATGAATTCTATCATAAGTTGACTCACGATGCTAACTGGCCTAAGACCACGCAACCCCCTCCCGGAGATTTCATTGATGTCTACACCAAGCTGACCAAGGAAACCGATGAAATTCTGGTTGTTACTCTATCCTCTAAGCTCAGTGGCACCTATGAATCAGCAACTAATGCCAAGGGTATGGTGAAGGGGAAATGCCGTATTGAGGTAATTGACTCTCTATCAGTGGCTATGGGCCTGGGGCTGATAGTTATTGCTGCCGCCAAGGCAACCCAGGCTGGGGCAAACCTGGATGAGGTTGCTGATCTGGTACGTAGGGCTATGCCCCGGTCACATCTTATTGCCTACTTTGACACCCTTAAATATCTAGCCAAGGGAGGACGGATTGGTAGGGCACAGGGGCTCTTGGGCGTCATGCTATCAATAAAGCCAATTCTTACTGTGAAGGATGGCGAGATGTCGCCTCTAACTAGGTTGCGGTCTCGAGCAGCAGGTATGGATTATTTATACAATTTTGTAGCTGGCTTCTCCAACATTGAGGCGCTGGCGGTGGAACATGCTACTACCCCTGATGATGCCGATAAGCTGGTTGAGCACCTCAGTTCGTTATTCCCTAAAGAGCACATCTACAGGTCAACAATTAGCCCGGTGGTGGGGACATATGCCGGACCTGGTGCCATGGCGGTATCCGTTCTGGAAGGGGAAGGAAACTAGCCCAAAGGAGCATTTGGTACTGCCGACCTGACACTCCAACTGGCTGAGGAGTTTCCTTACCATCCCTGCACCGGCCAAAGTTGAGTTTTTCTTGCCCTTAGCTGCCTGCCAGGGCGAACGGCGACAGGGTCTTGTCAGGAGGTTTTGCTGCACTGCGTAAGATTCTTGAGCTTGAGCATAAAAAGGGCTATACCGATTCAGCAGTAATCGGTGGGCTGGATAAATTCCTCAATAAATGGGCAGTTCAGGCCATAGAGGCAATAACCTACCCCCAATCTCTAAAGCAATTTCACAGGCTTCGTCTGGTTAACTCCAACTATGCCTCACTTGAAAGAGAGCAGCGCAGCCAATGGGTTAAAGAGGTGCTTGGCTTTCTATCTGAGGTTGAACACCCAGCAGGCAAAAAAACTGAGGTCAAACCGACCCCGATGGTCCACCGACCACCCTCAAAGCCAGGAGTAAGAGGGACAGCTACCGGTCTCTCCCTAAACTCACCGATTACTGTTATAAAGGGCATCAGTCAAAACCTGGCGGCCAAGTTCGGCAAGCTGGGTGTTAGTACAGTTAGAGACCTACTCTATTTCTTCCCCAATCGTCACCTTGACTATAGCCAGCGGAAGTTTATTTCACAGCTAAGTGAGGGCAAGGAGGAGACTATTATTGCCAATGTATGGCAGGCGCGTGAGGTTAGGCTTGGTGGTCGGCGCTCTACTGAGGCGATTGTCGGTGATGAGACCGGTAATGTCAGGGCGGTATGGTTTAATAACCCCTACCTAGTCAAACAACTGGCTACTAATAAACGGGTAGTCTTAAGCGGTCGGGTAGTCATGTTTAACGGGCGACCGGTATTTGAATCTCCAGAGTGGGAACTGATGGAGGAGAGAGAGCTCATACATACCGGGCGTCTGGTTCCCCTATACCCGCTGACCCAAGGACTCAAGCCCCGCCAGGTAAGAAAACTGATGAAAGGGGTTGTTGACCAGTGGGCCTTTAAGGTGGAAGACTGCCTGCCACCAGAGTTAAGAGAGCGGTGTAACCTCTTAGAGCTACCTGGGGCTATTTCTCAGGCTCACTTTCCCGATGATGAGGAAGTGAAGGACCGGGCACGGGTGCGTCTGGCTTTTGACGAACTCTTTCTCCTGCAGCTTGGTGTCCTAAGCAGAAAGCGCCAGTGGCAGGATGGTCAGCCGGGTAGCCCGTTTACTGCTAAGACATCGGTTCTTAAAACCTTGCTTGATTCTTTACCCTTTGAGTTAACCGCGGCCCAACAAAAAGTGCTCCAGGAAATACTGGCTGACCTTGAGAAACCAATCCCGATGTCCCGCTTGCTCCAGGGAGAGGTAGGCAGTGGCAAGACAGTAGTGGCTACCGCCGCCTTGCTCATGGCGGCGGCCAACGGCTACCAGGGTGCCTTTATGGTGCCTACCGAGATTCTGGCTGAGCAACATTTTACCAATACCTGTCACCTCCTATCCAGAGCCGGTCAAGAGGAAGTAACGGGAGATTACCTACATAGCTACTGCGGGCTGTTACCACGCCCGGTTACCATAGCGCTACTTATTGGCGACATCAAAGGAGCCAGGAAGCAGGAACTCCAGCAGCACATCCTGGAGGGAGAGATAGATATTGTCATCGGCACCCATGCCCTTATTCAAGAAGGCGTGGAGTTCTGCCGACTGGGACTGGCTGTAGTTGACGAACAGCACCGCTTTGGCGTTACCCAGCGCTCAGCACTGCGACAAAAAGGGATTAGCCCGCATGTACTGGTAATGACGGCAACACCTATACCACGAACTCTGGCGCTGACTTTATATGGTGACCTTGACCTGTCAGTGATAGACCAGCTGCCGCCGGGGAGACAGGTGATAAAGACGAAGTGGCTTAAACCACGGCAGCGGGAGAGTGCCTATGCCTTTATTCATCGCCAGGTAGCGGCCGGCCGTCAGGCATTTATTATCTGCCCTCTGGTTGAAGAGTCGGAGGCCATTCAGGCTCGAGCAGCCATTGCCGAATACGAGAGGCTATCCCAGAAGGTCTTTTCTAAGCTTAAGCTGGGCCTGCTTCATGGGCGTATGTCAGCAGCAGAGAAGGACGGGGTAATGCGCCGCTTTCGCTCAGGTGAGCTTAATATTCTGGTCTCAACCCCGGTAGTAGAGGTCGGCATTGATGTAGCTAACGCCACGGTTATGCTGATAGAGAGCGCCGACCGCTTTGGCCTATCTCAACTGCATCAGTTTCGTGGTCGGGTAGGTAGAGGCAAGGAGCAGAGCTACTGCATGCTGCTGTCTGAGAATCCCTCAGAGATAAGTAGAGCGCGGCTGGACATAATAGAGAAGGTTCAGGATGGCTTTGAGCTGGCTGAAGAGGACCTGAGACTGCGAGGCCCGGGGGAGTTCTTTGGCACTCGCCAGAGTGGGCTGCCTGACCTTAAGATGGCTAAACTCTCCGATGTGGCTCTGCTGGAGTTAGCCCGAGCTGAAGCAATAAGGCTCTTTGAAAAAGACAAGACTTTAGAAAAGCCTGAGCATAAGCTGCTGGCAAAGGAATTAGCACGGGTGTGGACGACAGAAGGCGGGGAGATGAGCTAGGGTGGAAGGTGACAAATTTTGGAATGAACCTAACTTAAGTCCAACGAACGCAAAAAGGCAACACTATGTGCCCCAGCTATTACTACGTGTATTTTCTTTAGACGATAAGATTCGTGTTATTAACCTTGATGATGGGAAGGAGTATAGGACATCCACTGCAAATGTAGCGGTAGAGAGCCACTTCTATGACGAAAATGTTGCAGATATTCAACTTTCCACAGAAGACTGGTTATCTCGACTTGAAGGATATGCTACACCTGTTGTGGAAAAGCTACTCAGTGACCCTGCCAATATCATGTCTCTATCCGTTGAAGAAGAGTTATTCATCGC
>DAOWHE010000049.1 GCA_030641585.1 Dehalococcoidales bacterium
GCTCTGTTACGTTGGCATCACCAGAGCCAAGCACCGGGTGTACCTGGTCCATGCCTTTCGCCGCCGCCTGATGGGCTTAAGCACCGTAAATAGCCCTTCACGTTTCCTGGAGGATATACCACGGCACCTGATTGCGAGTGCTGAAACGTGGCCGGGTGAAGAAAGCCAACCAGTAGGCAAAGCCTACCCCTGGGCTAGTGAACCCACTTCTGCTACTATCATTCCTGAGTTAAGCCCTGGCGACCGCGTCTGCCATGCCCAGTTTGGTGAAGGGGTGGTAATAAGCTGCCAGCCGGTAACCGACGATAACGAGGTGGTGGTTGCCTTCCGGGGGGTGGGGATTAAAAAGCTCCTTTTAAGCTTCGCCAAACTTGAGAAGGTAGAATAAGCCATGCCGATTAAGGTTTTAGCCAAAGAACTGGTCTCCCAGATTGCCGCCGGCGAGGTGGTGGAGAGGCCAGCTTCAGTGGTCAAGGAGCTGGTGGAGAATTCCCTTGATGCCGGCTCAAGCCAGATTTCTATTGAAGTTAAGGGGGGTGGGGCAAGCCTGATACGGGTTACCGATAATGGCAGTGGTATTCCAACGGTAGAAGTTGCGCTTGCCTTTAGGCGGCATGCTACCAGCAAGATAGGTAGTATTTCCGATCTTAATTCCATTTTAAGCCTCGGCTTTCGCGGTGAGGCGCTGCCCAGCATAGCCGCCGTAGCCCAGGTTGATATTGTTACCTCGGCCGCTGGTGAGCCAGCGGGTAGTTACCTGGCTATAAGGGACGGCGTGGTTACTAGTCAGGCAAGTCAGGGGCGGTCCCGAGGGGCTACGGTTACAGTACGCAACCTCTTCCGCAGCCTGCCGGCAAGGCTAAAATTCCTTAAGTCACGCTCTACAGAGAATAGCCATATTGCCAACGTCGTCAGCCAGTATGCCCTGGCTTTTCCCGAGGTCAAGTTTACCCTGTCCATTGACGGCCGGACGGTCTTAAGAACTCCAGGCAGTGGTCATTTAATAGATAGCGTCCTCCAGGTTCACGGCCTAGAAGTAGCCAGGAACATGCTAGAGGTTGGCGGTGATCGGCAGTGGACAGGCGGAGTGGCAGGCTCATCACCAGGGGTAACCGGTATGGTCAGCTCACCCGAAGTAAGCCGTTCCAGTCGCCGCCATCTCAGCTTCTTTGTTAACCGTCGCTGGGTAAGTAGCCGAATGCTGGCCTGGGCGGTTGAGGAGGCCTATCACGGCCTTCTAATGACCGGGAAACACCCGGTGGCTATCATCAACCTGACACTGCCGCCTGAGGAGGTGGATATTAATATTCACCCCAGAAAGAGTGAGGTGAAATTCCGTGATGAGAGCGCCGTATTTGCCGCTGTCCAGAAAGCAGCCCGACAGGCTCTAGTCAAATTAACGCCGGTGCCCAAAATTGAGGCAGTGGCTACCGCCTACCGTGAGACATCAAAGCGGCGACCGCCGTTACCGGTATCAGCCGTCAGCCACCCGACGGCTCAACTGCCACTCGGGCCTGAGACCCCGGCAGCCTCGCTACCTGTACTGCGGGTTTTAGGACAGCTCCTTGCTAGCTACATTATAGCTGAGGGACCTGATGGCTTATATCTTATTGACCAGCATGCTGCCCACGAGCGCATCCTTTTTGAGAAGATTAAAAAGCAAAAGTTACAGCCGGAGATAGAGGTTCAGGGGCTGCTTGAGCCGGCAGTATTTGAGGTTAGTCCCCAACAAGAGGAGGTTCTTAAAGCCTACTATGAGGACCTGGCCCAATTTGGTTTCTCTATTGAGCCTTTTGGTGCTCGGACCTATCTGGTTCGCACCGTGCCGGCTCTACTTTACGAGAAAGACTGGCAAGGTATGGTAACTGAGCTCCTGGACTTGCCATCTGGGGACAAAGCGGATTTTTCGGAAAAGCTCACTGTTTCTATGGCTTGCCATAGTGCCGTGAGGGCTGGGCAAAAACTAAGTGGTGACGAAATGCGTGAACTTTTACGGCAGTTAGAACAGGTAAGCTTGCCCAATACCTGTCCCCACGGCCGACCGACCATGGTTCATATAACTTCAGAAGAGCTTAAGAGGGAGTTCCGTAGAGTTTAGACCTTAAGTCCGGGGACTGCAGGCTGTTATGCCTCTTCCCCGCCGGGCCTCTCAATCAGTTCCCACCTCACCATGCCATCCTCAATCAGCTGGCGGATTTTTCTCTGCTGAGGAGTGAGCTGACGGCTCTTGCCGCTTTTTATCTCCATTATAACTATCTCTTGAGGGTCACCGCTGGACAGCCCGGGGAAGACTATCATGTCTATGGGGCTGCCGATAAATCGGGCTTCGGTAGGGTCATACTTAAACTCTGGTAGGTACGGGGCTAACTGTTCTGTAAACTTACCGCCCAGAACTGCCCGGCTCTGGGTAATCGCCTCTCTTTGCGCCCTTTCCTTCTCTAGCTGCCAGAGCTGAAGCTCAGTCTCTCGCCACTGCCGGAATCTATTTTCTAACCGCCATCTGATAATAAAGTAAGACAGCAGGATCAAGAAGACGGCGGTGACCAGTATAACTATAATTAGAAGAGTGGTTTCCATTACGAACCTGCCAGATATTTATTTTGCCGCTTCCTGGCTGCCGCCAGGTTTGACCAGA
Source organism: Dehalococcoidales bacterium (assembly GCA_030641585.1). GTDB lineage: Bacteria > Chloroflexota > Dehalococcoidia > Dehalococcoidales > ARS1013 > ARS1013. The sequence continues at coordinate 2,636 of DAOWHE010000049.1, forward strand.
GGGATAGCGGCGGCACACAATGGACAATCCTGCGGCCTATAAGCCGGGGTCACTGAGCGGAGACAGCTAAATAGCGGCACCCCATAGTCTTGCTTGAGCTCGGAGCGGTCAACCAGTACGCCGATGCCAATGACTTTACCGCCAAAGCTTACCACCAGGTCCATAACTTCAGCTATCGATTTGCCGGTGGTAAGGATGTCATCAACAATGAGAACTCGCTCACCGGGGCTGATGCCAAAGCCCCGCCTGAAGGCCCTTGCCTCCCCCCCCTTCTTTTCGGCAAAGATGCCCCGCACCCCCAGCTGTCTGGCCACTTCATAGGCTAGGATAATACCGCCGGTAGTCGGTCCAGCTACCACCTGGATTTTTTGTTTGGCAAAGTGGTTAGAAATCATGCGGCAGAGTTGTGAAGTCAGGTCAGGGAACTGCAAGATGCGGAACTTCTCCCAGTAGACGGGAGAATGTAGCCCGGAGGTGAGCTGGAAATGCCCCTTGAGTATCGCCCCTGATTTATAAAAGATGTCCTCTACTTTATCTATCTACCTCACCCCCTCAGGGCGGCTATTGACTCATTTCTCCGGTGGCTGTTAAGGTAGTAGGTGAATAGTTAGGTGCCAGTCCCCACTCGCTTGGCGGCCAGGTTGATAACCAGGCTTTGCCAATAATGCTCTCCACGGGCACTGTCCAGCCAGCGCGGGAATCTTGGCTGTTATTGCGGTTGTCGCCAAGGACAAAGTATTCATTCTCCGGTATTTTTTGCTCAGGGAAAGAACGACTGGATGGGTCTTTGATGTAAGGTTCACCTAATTTCAAGCCATTAATATATACCACCCCATCCTTTATCTCTATGGTTTCGCCAGGTAAACCAATGATGCGCTTGATGTAAGGGGGCTCGTCCGGGTTATCGGGATTGAGAAATACGATGACATCACCCCTTTCAGGCTCGTGGAAGTTATAGACGACCTTGTTGATTCTCAGGGTTTGTCCGGGATGAAGGTTAGGCTCCATACTGGAGCCGTCCACATAAAAGCCAGGGATGGTGGCTTGAGTTAGAAGAAAGATGGCTATAGCTAGTACCAGAATAGCCAAAAACTCACGGAGAAAAACCTTCACTTACTAATCCTCTCTTCCAGATTTAATCCCAATTATACTCTATTCGTCTTTATCCTTCCAGCACCGCTATTTCTGGCAGATTTTTGTAGCAAATGTATAATCAGAGCTAACTAAATTCATACTTCTTCGTTACATATTATAGAAGCTTTACCAAACAGAACTATTAAAGAGGTAAGCAATGGTTACTAGAAGGTCAAATGTAGTAATGATCACAGAGGCGGATGTCGAGCAACTCCTTTACCAATGGGCTATTGTTCCGGAGTGGATAAAAGCCCATGTATTAGCCAGATGCCCGGCACATCGCTATGAAGGAGAGCTAGTGATTGGCGATGAGAAGCTAGTTTTCAGTGGCCGTGATATTAAAGCAGGGGAAGATTTCAAGTTAGAGATTCCGTTTGATGGCATTACCGATGTCTATCTCGGATTCAGCCAAGAC
>DAOWHE010000009.1 GCA_030641585.1 Dehalococcoidales bacterium
AGGCATCATCAATGTTACCGGTTATGTCGGCGTTGAGCTGGCTAGGCTGCTTCACCAGCACCCTGAAGTTATGCTTACCTCGGTTACCGGGCGAAGCGCCGCCGGTCAAAGGCTGGATAAGGTTTTCCCCCATCTTAGCGGCATAGACTTAACTATAGAAGCTGAACTGGGCGATGTTGAGTTGGCCTTCTCCGCCATACCCCATAAGGAAAGTGCCAAAGAGGTCATATCATTACTAGAGCGTGGCCTCAGGGTAGTTGACCTGAGCGCCGATTTTAGGCTCAAGGATGCCGGGGAATACCCATCCTGGTATGGTTTTACTCACCCGGCACCCGAGCTACTTAAACAGGCAGTGTATGGCCTGCCCGAACTATACCGGACTCAGGTTGGCGCTGCCCAACTGGTGGCTAACCCCGGTTGCTATGCCACCGGCGCTATTCTAGCTCTGGCGCCGGCAGTAAAAGAAGGGGTAATCCAAGCCGATATTGTCATTGATAGTAAGTCCGGCGTCTCCGGAGCCGGCCGAACCGTTAGTCTTGAGACTCACTACTCAGAGGCAAATGAAGATGTTACTGCCTATGCCCTGGCCGGACACCGCCACCTGCCGGAGATTATCAAGGAGCTCACATTACTGCGTCCCCAGCCATCACCCTCGGTAACCTTTGTCCCTCATCTGGTACCGATGACCAGGGGGTTACTTACCGCCGCCTATGCCCCACTTACGGGCAAGGTTAGCCCCGACAAAGCGGGGGAGGAAGAGCTAAGGCAGCTTTACCGAAGCTTCTATAAGGACGAACCCTTTGTCAGGGTGTTGGATTTCTCGCCGCACACCAAGCACACCTGGGGCAGTAACCTGTGTCTTATTCACCCGACCATTGACAGGAGAACCGGCCGACTTATCGTCATCAGCTGCCTTGATAATCTACTTAAAGGCGCCGCCGGGCAGGCTATCCAGAACATGAACCTGATGCTGGGACTTCCCGAAACCACCGGCCTTGAGACACTGGCAGTCTATCCATAACTTCTGAGTCACTGAACTCAAGACTAAGAGAAGGGCTTCTCTTAACTCTACTTTATAGTGTTACCGCCCTTCCCAAAGCATCTCTATCCGCCGTTTATTGCCTCTTTGCCCCTGCCCTGCTATGCTTTAGCGCGACAGGATGAGAGAACTTAGGGGCAACGTTGGCTCAGGAGCCAAGGGTTTTGGTTCTATTAACTATGTCAAGATCACTGTCTTTGGCTTCGCTCTGACCGCCCTCTGGCAGAGCCTGCACACTATTATTCTGCCGCTCAGGCTTCTTGACTTCGTTGCCGAATCGCAGAAGAATACCGCCCTTGGGCTGCTTACTTTCACCGGCTTAATCCTGGCGATGTTAGTCCAGCCGATAGCCGGCGCCATTAGTGACCGCTCCGGCTTTAGCTGGGGGCGCCGGCGACCTTATATCTTAGTCGGCACTATGCTGGCTATCCTGTTTCTACCCGGAATAGGACTAGCCGGTAGCTATGCCATTCTCTTTGCCACTTATTGCCTGCTTCAGATTAGCAGTAACACAGCACAGGGCCCATATCAAGGCTTTATTCCCGACCTGGTACCTGAAGGAAAGAGGGGGCGGGCCTCTGGGGTGAAGGCTTTGCTTGAGATACTCGGCGGCGCCCTTGCGGTACTGATTATAGGTATTTTTATGGACCGCTACGCCGCCGGCGAGGGAAGCGGGTGGCTATGGCTAACTTTGGGAATACTGGGAGCTGTATTACTCATAGTCATGGTGGCAACTGTAGTAACGGTTAAGGAACAGCCCGGCATAGCCGCTCCCAGACTGCCCATACTGCCGACAATATACCGGACCTTTAAGATTGATTTAAGGGCCAACCATGATTTTATCTGGTTTCTAGCTTCCCGCCTGTTTGTCTTTATGGCCCTTGCCACCATCCAGCAATTTGCTCTATATTTCCTCAGGGATGTTATCGGTGTCGCTGACCCCGGCGAGGCAACAGCCAGTTTTTCAGTATTGGCTGTGGTCGGCATGCTGGCTGCAGTCTATCCCGCCGGGCGCCTGTCGGACAGAATTGGACGCAAGCCAATCGCCGTCTCTTCCGGGCTTCTCAGCGCTGGCGCCATTGCCGTAATATTCTTTTCCCAAAGCTACATCTCGATACTGATCAGCGGAGGGATTATAGGAATCGCCACCGGAGCTTTTATGAGTACCAACTGGGCTTTGGCTACAGATTTAGTCCAAAAGGGCGAAGAGGCAAAATACCTCGGACTAGCCAATATGGCCACTGCTGGTGGTGCCGCCCTGGCACGTCTAATCGGGCCGGTGATTGATTTCTTTAATGCCCAGAGTGCCGGGCTGGGCTACCAGGTTATGCTTGGGGCTTGTTTTGTCTATTTTGTTGCCGGGGCGCTACTGCTTCTTAAGATTAAGCGCCGGGGTTAACCAAGGAAGTCCTGCACCACCCCCCAGCCCATAGCCCCAGCCCAGGCAATACCTGTGTAGAGGATGGTTCTGCCCAACCAGCAGACAAGGATAAACTTCCAAAAGGGCAAACGAAGGATGCCGGCGGCGACACCAGCCAGGTCAAACGGGAAGAAGGGCACCAGAGAGAAAATGAAGATAGCCTTGGCTCCCCACCTCCCTACCCAGGCCACCAACCTGGTATACAGCCGGCTTCTTTGGGCAATGCCGCGTCCACTATAGCCCACCATATAACCGGTTGTCTCTCCAATGGCTGCCCCCGCCCCGCCAGCCAGCCCCACCCCTACAATACCAATTAGCCCAGCATCTTGATAGAGGACAGCGGCCAGTGAGGCAAGTATGAGAGGCGACGGGACAGGCAAGATAACGGTGGCATTGCCCAGAAGGCTTATAAGAAAGGCACCTAAATAGGCATACTCTTCTAGTCCGGCTATCTGCTCCCGGTAAAGGAAGATACCAACCGTAATAGCTATGACCAAGAGCAGTACTAGCAGCGGGACTATTTTATTCCTTAGTCGGCCTCTCTTTCCCTCGGCTGGTCTATCGTTACTAACCATTCTTATCTGCCTTGACAAGCATTGTAGCACACCAAGCAGGAGAGGGGCTAAGCTCTCTACGCCATTGTAAGCTGGCTCTATCTCTGCTATACTTATTTTCTGTGCCCCCATCGTCTAGAGGCCTAGGACACCGGCCTTTCAAGCCGGCAACAGCGATTCGAATTCGCTTGGGGGTGCCAATTACGACCCCGTTGTGACCACGTTGACAAGCTGCTATTCTTGTGTATACTTTGGGGAGAGGTGCTTAATGGGAAAGTGCCCTAATTGTGGTCGGGCGACTGCAAGAACTGAAGACTGGGCCTGCCAATGGTGTGGTTATCCCCTTTTGTCCGGATTTTATAAAAAATTAGCAAAGACTTTCAAGCAGCTCAAAGGAGAGGCACCGCACCTGCAGGAATCTTCAGCAGTAGAGGAAACGGCAGAACAAGCACCGGAGCCCAAACCCGAGCCGATACAACAACCCGAGCCTGAGCCAGTGCCGGAGCCGGAACAGGTGGCGGAGTCTAAACCCGAGCCGATACAACAACCCGAGCCTGAGCCAGTGCCGGAGCCGGAACAGGTGGCGGAGTCTAAACTCGAACCGGTACAACAACCCGAGCCTGAGCCAGTGCCAGCGGCAAAGGAAACAACTGTTGAAGAATTGATTTCAGCTTATGAAGTGGATGAGGCAGCAGCAGATGCAGAATTTGTGAATAAGATTCTCAAGCTAACGGGGGTAGTTACCAAGATAGAAGTCAATGATTTTATTGACGTTTACTATATTGTTCTATCCACTGCTGAAAAAAAGCTGCCGCAGGGTGTACGCTGCCTGTTTGACAAGAAATATGGCCCTGAGCTAAGCCAGTTGACCAAAGAACACACGGTGACGGTGCAGGGCAAATACAATGGCTCTATAATAGCCATGCGCATGAGAGATTGCGCGTTAGTCCGCTAAAGCATAGCTCCAGCTATAATGATACCCCCAATGAGATTCATTTTGCCCTTGCCAAGGTTATCTTCCATTCCGCCGTCCCCATTTCATCAATTTTTGCCGTGAAGCCCAATCTTGCCGCCTGAGTAGGGATTGTCTCTAAGGAGGGAGCATGGTCGGTAACGACCTCAATAACCTCATCAGGTAGCGCCTTCTTCATCGCTTCCACCGCCTTCACCACCGGGAAGGGACAAATCTCACCCCTTACATCAAGCTTCATTACCCACCTCCTATCCAATTCTTTTAATCACTTGCACACCGAAAAAGGCGCCGAGGGCCAGTGCTCCACCAAACGCGAAACCGTTCAGGCCGAGGGAAGACACCGAGGAGAAAAAGCCTCCAATGGTGCAGCCGGCGGCAAGACCCGCCCCGTAGCCCATCAATAAGCCGCCTATAAAAGCCTGCAGGTAGCGGCGCTTTTTCCGTGGCAGCCTGATTTTAAATTCCCCAGCCAGCACTGCCCCGATAAAGGCGCCGAATATCATCCCGCCGTTTATCATCAGACCCCAGGTCAATAACTCCCCTCCGCCGCCAACGGCGGCAGTTGATACCATTCAGGGCCCGGCGGCACCGATAGGCTCCGGGGCGGGCAGACGAATAAAGCTAAGCAAACTGCCAGACCAGCGAGAGAACTCACCGGTAAGCCCCCACGGCCTCTCAAATAGATATTCAACAGTGTTCAACGCCCCCAGGAGAACCCCGGCCAGAGCAACCGGCCAGGCCTTAACCAGGACAGTTCTCCTCAAGGCACCAAGCTTTTGCCCCATGGTCGCAGTTGGCTGCTTCTCCACCGCTCGTCTGGCAATGACACCGCCACGGGATTCCCACCACCGCACCGCTAAGTAGCCAATAACAAGAACTGCCAGAGTGAGCCCGATAGCGCCGGCCCAGCCCAGTGAGTGAGGCAGCCACACCTTTGGCAGTAGGGAGATATAGCTCTGCCACCACCAATTCCAGTTGTGGAGAAGCACCCCCAAGCCAACCAGGATACCGGCTAAAGTGACCAGCGAGGCGGCATAACCCTCTCCAATGCGGTACAAAGTCCCGGCAAAGCAGCTCCCGGCAACCACCATCCCCAGCCCGAACATGACACCGGCCAGCAGGAGATGAAAACCCAGCGGTATCACATAGACATTGAGTGGAAGGATTCCCAGATCAAGGTTTTTGGGGACCATGTCAGACATAACCAGGGCAAAGCCAACTGTCGCCACCGCCAGCCCCCCAAGAACGCCCTTCATCATCCGTCCGTCTCGCAGGAGGAACAGGTCACGGAAAGCAGCGGTAAAACAGAAGCGGCTGCGCTGCATGATGAAGCCAAAGCCCAGCCCGAAGAGCCAGAATACTGCCAGCTTCGGTGTCGTCTGAGCGAGGGCGATAGCGACAAGTATGGCTATGATTACACCACCGATAATCAGGGCTGTCTTGACATTTCGGCTCATAACCTGCCTTCTTTAAGTAGAGCTTAGTAAACAGTATATCTTATCTGGCCGTAATCAACCAAGGGTGACCACTTTGTCCGAAGTAGAAACC
>DAOWHE010000097.1 GCA_030641585.1 Dehalococcoidales bacterium
ACCGTTGATGAACTGCTGGATACATTTGCCGGATTTTACAAGCATTCTTTACCGATAGACGATGTGGTTGAGCTACTGGCTCTTACAGAAAGCCGAAAAGTGCTGGTTAAAAACCTGTCCGGAGGCCAGCAACAGCGGCTATCAGTTGCCCTGGCCCTCATCAATGACCCAGAGGTAGCCTTTCTTGATGAGCCGACAACGGGTCTTGACCCCCAGGCACGAAGAGGGCTGTGGACGGTCATAGAAGACATGCGAAATAAGAGTAAAACCATTTTTCTGACCACCCACTACATGGAAGAGGCTGAGCGCCTCTGTGACCGGGTAGCCATTATTGACCACGGCAAGATTATCGCCATAGATACCCCTCAAGAACTAATAAGGAACTACTTTAAAGAAAAAGCCATCCAGTTTGAACTGGAACCGCCACCACCCAAGATAGTTTTACAAACTTTCCCGGGAACCACCAATGTCGCTATCGATGCCAACGAGGTCGTCGTATATTCTAAAGATATTCCGGCCACTATGTCAGCGATACTGAAGTACGCTGAGAAGGTGAACTTAACCGGGCAGCTAAAAGACCTCCATGTACGCCAGGCCACCCTAGAGGATGTATTTCTTAAACTGACCGGCCGAAGGATAAGAGAATGAGGGCTTTTAACAAACTTGTAGTCGCCAATTTCAAGCAGTTTTTTAGAGATAAAACGGCGGTATTCTTTACCTTTGCCTTTCCCCTGATATTCATTGGCATCTTCGGGCTGGTTTTCGGCGGTGAAGAGACGGTAAATTACAACATCGGCCTGGTTAATAACGATAACTCAGCTGTAGGCGAGGGAATCTCTCAAGCCCTTAAGGAAATTCCAATTTTCGAAGTGAGTGAGGGTGAGCTAAGTGGCAAGCTAACAGAACTTGAAAACGGCGACCTCAGGGCTGTTATTGCCGTCCCTGCCAACCTTACAGCCAATATTGGCAGCGGTGAATCGGCCAATATTACCGTCTATTATGACCCTTCACAGACTGCTTCAGCGCAGATAATCCTGCCGATACTGAGGCAGGTAGTCAATGAGATAAATCGACAGTTAACCCAGCAGCCGGTTTTGCTGACATTAGCCGAGGAATCAATTCTGTCCCAGAACCTGCGGTTCATAGATTTCTTTGTCCCCGGTATCCTGGCCATGTCCATTATGATGACCGGTTTCTTTGGCGTTGTGCCTTTAATAGAATGGCGAGAGAAAAAAGTTCTTAAACGACTTGGTGTCACTCCCCTTCGTCGCTCTACAGTGGTGCTCAGTCAGGTCGCCTTCCGACTGGTATTGACTGTTGTGCAGGCAACAATTCTTCTCGGTGTCGCCTACTTCGCTTTTAATGTTCAGGTTATAGGCAACTGGTTTATGCTTTTTGGCCTGTTATTACTAGGCGCCCTCTCTTTCATCAGTATTGGTTACCTTGTTGCTTCCCGGGCTAGAACCGTGGAGGGCGCCATGCCCATCATTAATCTAATAACATTTCCTATGATGTTCCTGGCCGGCATATTCTTCCCTGTTGAGATGATGCCCGACTTTATGCGGCCGGTCGTAGCAGCCCTCCCCCTTACCTACCTGGGAGATGCCTTCCGGCAGGTTATGGTTGGCGCACCACCACTGCATTCTCTAGCCACGGACGCAGCTGTTCTTGCCGCGTGGTTAGTCGCTTGCATGTTGCTGGCGATTAGATTCTTCCGCTGGGAGTAAATAACCCCGGAAACCAGCTCTACCTCAGAATATTAGATGAGAACACTACTTCCAGTCACACCATGTTATCCTTCCCCATTTGCCGGCAAAGAGCGAGGTGGCAGGAGGAGAAGGATGGCCATAGCCACCAGCAAGAAATTCCGGATAGCCAGCATTATTATGAGATATAGGGTGCCAAGCTCAAACTCGATGTAGTGGTGAGGATAGATATACTGGGTTATGCCGCCGGCGACCAGGAAGAGTGCCAATGGGGCGTAACGCCATCGCCCCATAACCAGAGGCAATAAAGGAACAAGCCATATAAGAAACTGCGGCGAGAAGAGCTTACTGCCCAGCAACATTATCAGGATTGCCAGCAGGGAATAGCGGAGCATTAACTCCACTGCCCCGGCACCAAACATTGCCGTCTTGGCTATGGCATCATCCGGCTTTTTCCACAGCAGGCGAGTATACAGGGCGTATATGATCAGGAGAAGGCCGACGGTAACATAGGATGACGCCTGGGATAAGCTATCAGCCATCGGCGAGCTGAGGTTCCAGGAGCCGTAGGTCAACGCCCCTTCCACCTGGGTCAGCCCCATGACTTGCCCTACCAGAAGTACCGAAGCATAGCTGCTTTCGGCATGAAGCCCACGCTCTGCGTGATAGCTTATGAACTGCCAGAAACCCTCTGCATTGAGCACTATCCAGGGAAGGCTGAGAGCCAGCAGGACACCCAGAAAGATAGTGACACCCTGCGTAAGCTGTCGGTATTGGCGGTGACGCAAAAGATACAGGGCAAAGAATGGCGCTATAATGACGGGATATATCTTAGCCATTACGCCTAGCGCCAGCACCGCCCAGGCGGTCTTATTTCTGCCGCTGACAAAGGCATACAGGGCTACCGGCATCAGCATAGCCGGCAATAAATCGTAGCGCCCTGTCACTATAGGGCCTATAGCCAGCAGGCACAAAGTATAGAAGCCGAAGACGTACCATATCCGCATCTTAAAGCGGGAGGCAAGCTTCTCCATAACGAACAGCACCACCAGGTCCAGAAGGAATATCTCTACGGCAAAGAAGAAGCCATAGGCAGGCTGGGTGGGGAAAAGTAAAGCAGGTATCAGGAAGCTGAGGAGAGCCAGTGGCGGATATTCACTAAAGAAATCGTTGTAAGGCACCTGTCCATCAAGCATTTGGGTGGCCAATTGTCGTTCTACCTCAGAGGAACCGACGCGTTGGTCCAGATTGGCGGAAATAGCCAGGAAAAGTATAGCGTGAACTAGGGCGAAAACGATTAACGGCCGTTCTCGCACCTTCTGTATTGCCCAGGCAATTCCCTTAGAATACATGAGATTAACTCAACAGCTCATTTAGCTTACCTGGAGAGAGGCTGTCTTGTGCTATAGGATAAACATGGCGTCACCAAAGCTGTAGAAACGGTAGCCCTTGTCTATGGCTTCGCTGTAAGCCTGCTTGATAAAATTCCGGCCGGCAAAGGCGGAAACCAGCATCAGCAGTGCTGACCGGGGCAGGTGAAAATTGGTAATAAGGGCATCTACCATACGGAACTCGTGTCCAGGCAAGATAAACAGGTTCACCCAGCCTTCAAATGGCTCCAAAAGAGATGCTTGGTTAAGCTGAGCTGCGTGTTCTATGAGCCTTACTGTTGAGGTGCCAACACAGATAATCCGCCGTCCCTCCCTCTTGGCTTGGGATAACTGGGTGGCTACCTGCCGACTGAGCAAGCCATATTCCTGCCAAATAGGATGTTTTGCTGGCTCTTCCTCTTTAACCGGGCGGAAGGTATCAAGCCCAATGTGCAGGGTAACAAACAGGCAGCGGACTCCTTTCTGCTCTATCTCATTAAGCAGTTCCGGAGTAAAGTGCAAGCCAGCAGTCGGTGCCGCCACACTGCCAGCCGTTTCAGCATAGACTGTCTGATACCGCTCGGGCTTAGCTAAAGGAACATGTATATATGGTGGCAGTGGAACTGCACCTAGGCCGGGTAAAAGACTTTCGTCAGAGAAGTTAACTGACTTGATGCCACCCGGTCTTAACCCAGCTATCTCAGCTAATAGCCTGGGCCTGTGCCCATCGTCCATAGACTCATCGGCTATTTCAATCCTGGTGCCAATATTAACCCGTCCCCCTGGTTTTACCAGTGCCTCCCAGGTACTGTTACTGGAGCGGCGCAAGAGCAATATCTCCACCCGGCCACCAGTATCAACCTTGCGCCCAATTAGACGAGCTGGAATAACACGGCTATTATTGAGGACTAATACGTCGCCGGCACGTAAATAACTTAATATATCAAAAAATTTGCGGTGCTCAATTGAACCGTGACACTGGTTTAGAACCATAAGCCGTGATTTATCCCTTGGTTCAACTGGAGTTTGAGCAATAAGCTCCGCGGGCAGATAATAGTTAAAGTCGCTGGTCTTCACTAGCGTTCTCCAATTAAACTGGCTCCCTGCCTATTAGATACAAGATAAAGTATACTGGCTGCTACCTACGAAAGCAATCTGAATATGCACCCCAAGCTTTGAAGCAGTCCACTTAGTTATGCTATAGTTAGTTTATTGGTTTTACCTTACTTAAGGGACTAGATGGAGCAAAGAGAAGACTGGGAACCTAAAATAGTTGGTTTCCTATGTAAATGGTGTAGCTATGCCGGTGCTGACCTGGCTGGAACCAGCCGCAGAAAATATCCAGCCAACATAGGGATAATAAAGGTCCCCTGCTCAGGGAGGGTTGACCCTCTGTTCATCCTCAAGGCGCTGCGCCTAGGTTTTGATGGCGTCCTTGTCTCCGGCTGCCACCCCGGTGAATGCCACTACCTAACAGGTAACTACCGTGCCCGAAGGAAATTTGCCATTACCAAGAAATTCCTGGAATATTTGGGCGTTGACCCGCGACGGCTCCAGGGCAGCTGGGTTTCAGCCTCCGAAGGGGACAAATTTGCTCACGTAGTTACCGAAATGACAAAGCAGTTAAAAGAAATCGGCGCCAACAGGTTGTTTGCTGATGATAAATAGTGCTCGGCAACAAAGACTAATAGATGAGGCCAAGGCTTTACTTAAGCAAGGCAAAGTTCGCTGGATTATTGGCTTTGAAGCAGGCAGCCTGAAATTCACCACCACTCCTTTAATAACCGCAGATGCCGGCGACACTAGCCGCTTGGTCATTAACTCCTTCATAGTCAACAACCTCAGTAATTTCCTGCCTGAGCTTGAGGGACGAATCGGTATTGTCGCCAAGGGCTGCGATAGCCGTTCTATTGTCAGCCTGATACAGGACAGCAAGGTAAGAAGAGAAGATGTAGTAATACTGGCCGTCCCCTGTTCCGGACTTATTGACTTGGCCAAGGTGGAACAGCTGATAGGCAAGGACAGGGATGAAATAGATGCTATTTCCCGTAAAGATGATAAAGTGATAGTAACCCTTGCCGGAGCTAAAAGGGAATTCTCGATTAGCGAAGCCCTTTATGACAACTGCCTTGCATGTGAGCTTCCTACCCCCCAGGAATATGACATTCTTCTTGGTGAGCCAATACTGCCCTCCAACGAGCCGGCGGCAGGCCAGAAGAAACTGGACGAGCTAAAAAAGATGTCACCCGAAGCGAGGTGGCAATTCTGGAAGAAGGAACTTGAACGCTGCATTCGCTGTTATGCCTGCCGCAATGCCTGCCCGGCCTGTTATTGCCAGCGCTGTTTCGTTGAGGAAACTGAGCCGCAATGGCTGCTACCGATACCACACTGGCAGGACAATCTTATGTTTCAGATAACCATGGATATTCATGTCGCCGGCAGGTGTACTGACTGCGGTGAGTGCCAGCGGGCTTGCCCGGTGAATATCCCGCTAAGAAGCCTGACTAAAGAGATGTATGACATAGTTGCTGACCTGTTCCACTTTAAGGCGGGAATGGACAAGGAAGCACTACCGTTAATGACTCACTATGAACAGGAAGAAGCTGAAGACCTAATTGGGTAGTAGAAATGGCTGATAAAAAAATAAACAAAAGGGATATAGCCAAGCTCCCCAATGAGTGGTGCCGGGAGTTTTCTGTACTCGTCCCATCACGAGAATCTGGTACCGTCGCCATGACCAGGTGGGATGGCAAAGATATCGGCTTCCTGGATTGGTATCGGAATACTGTTGTTCCTCCCAGAGATAGCTTTCTGCCTCTTATTGAGGAGATGTTTTCCTTTTATAAAGATAAAGACGGCTACAATATAGAATTGCCACCACCTAAAGAGCAAAAGCAACTAATCTTTGGCATTCGCCCCTGTGATGCCAGAGCCTTAGCCATATTGGACATGACTTTTAATGATGGCTACCAGGACCCCTATTATCTGGGTAGAAGACAGAATACTGTCTTGGTCGGTATTGGCTGCACCAAGGCTTATGACAGCTGTTTCTGTACTTCTCTGGGCAACAGCCCGACCGATACTACCGGTGTTGACCTTATGCTTACCGATATTGGCGAAGACTTCTTGGTTGAAGCTATTACCGATGCCGGTAAAGAGCTGCTGACCACCAGCAGCCTAAGCAAGGCAACTGAAGCTGACCAAGCAAGAGCTAAAGTAAGCGAAGAAACCGCCCGCCAGAAAGTAACCAGAAACATAGATATTAGGGACATTGCTCAAAAACTACGGGCATCCTTTGAGGACCAGGACTTCTGGCAAAAAGTAGCCGCCAAGTGTATTAGTTGCGGCATCTGCACTCTACTATGCCCTACCTGTTACTGCTTTGATATTAATGACGAGATGTCAAAAGCACAGGGAGTAAGGTGCAGAAGCTTGGATAGCTGCTCCTTCCCGATATACACCAGGATGCCAATGGAAAATCCCAGGACTGAGAAGTGGCGAAGAGTCAGGAACAAGGTCTGCCACAAATACGAGTTCTATCCAATGCTCTTTGATGCTATTGCCTGCACCGGCTGCGGGCGGTGTATCCGCCTGTGCCCGGTAAACTGGGACATAATCCAGATAATAGAGAGCGTGCCGACCGGGGCCTAGCTTAAAGAGAGAGAGTATATGACGGTTACTGACATTAGCCGACGAAAGAAGTTTTTTGCTCAAGGTAACGCCTATGTGCCCCACATAGTGGTGATAGAGAAAATAATTGAGGAAACCCCGGATACCAGAACCTTTCACTTCAGCTTTAAGGATGAGAAGCTCAGGAAAGACTTTATCTTTGAATCGGGGCAGTTCGCTGAGTATTCTGTGTTTGGTGTTGGCGAAGCCCCGTTCACTATTTCATCCAGCCCCACCCGCCGCAGTCACCTGGAATGCACGATAAAACGGGTGGGCAGGGTAACCAATGCCCTGCACCGATTGGGTGTCGGCGCTGAGATAGGCTTCAGGGGGCCCTATGGTAATGGCTTCCCTCTTGATTACTTGCAAGGCAAAAACCTGGTCTTTATTGCCGGCGGCATCGGTATGGCGCCACTGAGGTCGCTTATCTGGAGTGTTATTGATAATAGAGACAGCTATCAAAAAATAGATATCATCTACGGCGCCCGAAGCCCGGCTGACCTGTGCTTCAGGTATGACCTGGATTTGTGGGGCAGGGATAAAACAATAAACCTGGTAACTACCGTTGACAAGGGTGATGAGGGGTGGAGCGGTAGAGAGGGTTTTGTTCCTCAAGTAGTGGAGCAGGTAGCTCCCTCAGCCAGCGATGCGGTAGCCATAGTTGGCGGGCCACCGGTCATGATAAGGCTTACCTTTCCGGTGCTTAAAAATCTGGGCTTTGCCCCGGAACAGATGCTCACCACTCTGGAAAAAAGGATAAAGTGCGGTATTGGCAAGTGCGGGCGGTGTAATATTGGCAATATCTATGTCTGCCGTGACGGGCCGGTATTCAGCTATGCTCAGATTAAGCAATTCATATCCAGCGAGTATTAAACGAGTTGCTGAAGTCTAACGCTTTATTTTACTAAGAATCTCTCGCGTCGGGTCAAGCTTATTTAGTGTAAAGAAATGCAGTCCCGGTGCTCCGCCCTCAAGTAGCTCATTACATTGCTCAACTGCAAACTTAACACCGGCATTATAAGTAGCTTCTTCATTGCCATCAAGCGGCTTGAAAATATCATGGACCCTCTGAGGTATATTAGCTCCGCAGGTTGTACAAAAAGTGAGCAGCTTTTGATAATTTATGATTGGTAGAATACCAGGAAAGATGCGCACTTTGACGCCTGTCTTCCTCACCCTTGCCACATATTCAAAATAGTCCTTGTTATCAAAGAAAAGCTGTGTTATCACAAATTCGCCACCGGCATCTATCTTAATCTTTAAGTATTTTGAATCGGTTTCCTTATCGGGGCAGTTAATGTGCCCTTCAGGAAAGCCGGCAACACCTATACTAAAGAAACTATCGTGAGCGCGAATAAGCTCAATAAGCTGAAAACAATACTCCAGCCCATCGGCTGCCGGTTTCCAATTCTCCACACCTTGAGGAGTGTCGCCTAGCAGGGCAAGGACATTACAGATGTTCTTTTCTTTCATTTTCTTAATTATAGCTTCCAGCTCAGCCTTGCTATGGCCCACACAGGTAAAATGGTGTATTGTCGGCACCCCAAGACGCTTCTGGAAATCATTAACAATATCCATGGTAGCTTCTCTGGTAGAACCACCGGCGCCATAGGTTACTGAGAACCAGTCCGGCTCTAAATCTTTAAAAGTGCTGGCAACCTGGGAAAGCTTTTCTCTACCCTTCAGGGTTTTTGGTGGGAAAAATTCAAACGAATAGGTCCTGTCCTTCTCTTTCAAAATATCCGTTATCTTTCTAATCATTTTCACCCTTCCCAATTTTTATTAAGGAATATAGCGTGGCGGTAGATTAACATATACTTACCTGTTTGGCAAGCTAGAGCCAGCGACCTGGACGGCTGATGAGGGCATCTTCATATCAGCATACCCTCCATCTGGGCTACAATTTGCTCGTTAGTAAAATGACTAAGGCTAATGGCGTCACTAGGACAAACTGCCACGCACAGGCCACACCCCTTACACAGGACTTCATTAACCCGACATACCTCATTTTCTTCTTCAAAGGAGATGGCGCCATAGGGACAAACCAGCTTGCAATACTGGCACCCGGTACAGATTTTTTCACTGATGATTGCAGTGGCTGACTCAATCTCTACACTGCCTTTACTAATCATCGCCAGAACCTCAGCCGCCGCCGCTCCCGCCTGGGCTACGGTATCCGGAATATCTTTAGGCCCCTGGCAGCAACCAGCAATGAATACTCCGTCAGTCATAGTAGCCACCGGGTCCAGCTTGGGGTGCTTCTCCATAAAAAAGCCGTCACCACTCTGACTAATATTAAGTAGCCTGGCGATAGCCTCAGCATCTGGCTGTGGCTCAAGGGCACAACTCAGAATCACCATATCCAGTGGCAGACGGCGCTGCAAGCCGGCCAGGGTATCCTCAAACTGAACAATAAGTTTGTCTTTCTCCTCAGGGGTTTCGGCTATATCGGTTATCTCAGCTGGAAGACCGCGGATAAAGATTGTCACCTCATCAAGAACCCGATTATAGAATTCCTCATAGCCCTTACCAAAGCTTCTGATATCAGTGTAAAACTCATAAACCTCGACCTCAGGGAGATGCTCCTTTACCAGATGAGCAAACTTCATAGAAGCCATACAGCAAACTCTGGAGCAATACTCATGGTACTTCTTATCCCGGCTACCAACGCAGTGGATAATACCAATGCTCTTTGGATGTAAACCATCCTTGAGGATAATACTACCCCCCGTTGGCCCCGAGGAATCAACCATCCTCTCAAATTCAAGGCTGGTGATAACATTCTCCA
This sequence comes from Dehalococcoidales bacterium, assembly GCA_030641585.1. Lineage (GTDB taxonomy): Bacteria > Chloroflexota > Dehalococcoidia > Dehalococcoidales > ARS1013 > ARS1013. The sequence continues at coordinate 9,534 of DAOWHE010000097.1, forward strand.
GCCGCCCATAACCATATTGGTAAATAGAAGCCGGGTCAAACAGGCTAAAGCCGGTAGCCAGGATTATGGAGCCAACCTCTAGCTCGATAGTCTCATCCTGCTGTTCAAAATCAATCGCCTTTAGTTCACAGACCTTCTCACAGACACGGCAGGTGCCCTTCAGGAAATAGACGCAGTGCTCGCTGTCAATGACCGGTACATTGGGTACTGCCTGGGGGAAGAGGGTATAAATAGCCTTCCTCTTACCTAGGCCAACATCAAACTCACTATCTGCCCGCCACGGGCATTTAATCTGGCACAAGCCACAGCCGTTGCACAGAGCTTCATCAACATACCTCGCTTTTTTCCTAATCTTAACCTTGAAATTGCCAATATAGCCGGAAACCTCTTCTACCTCACTATAGGTTATTAGCTCAATACAGGGGTGAGAGTCGACCAGGGTCATCTTGGGGGTGAGAATACAGGCTGAGCAATCAAGGGTGGGGAATGTCTTATCCAGTTGCGCCATATGCCCCCCAATACTGGGGCTTTTTTCCACTAGATAAACCCTGTGCCCGGAGTCAGCAATCTTTAGCGCCGCTTGGATACCAGCAATACCTCCGCCGACTACTAGGGTATTGGGATTAATAGTAACCTTCCTGGTCTCAAGCGGCTGGTGATAGTAAACTCGTCTTACCGCGGCGCTTATGAGTGCCTTGGCCTTCTCGGTAGCTCTCTTACCATCTTCGGTCACCCAGGAGCAATGCTCACGGATATTAGCCATCTCAAACAGATAGGGATTTACACCGGCCTCTTGACAAGCACGGCGAAAGGTAGGCTCGTGCATTGTTGGTGAGCAAGCGGCAACTACTACCCGATTAAGCCCCAACTCCTTAATGTCATTCTGAATAAGCCCCTGGCCAGGGCTAGAGCACATAAATTTATAGCCGCGAGCTATCACCACCCCGTCCAAGTTCTGGGCAAAGCGGACTACCTCCTCTACATCAACTGTACCAGCGATGTTGCTGCCGCAATGACAGACATATACCCCAATTCTAGGCTCCATGACTAGCCTCCTGCCCAGCACCAAGTATATCGTCCAGCACCCTGCCTGGTGAGACTATATTTGTATTTAGCCCCAGGGATACAGCATCAATCCCCAGAGCAAGACCAATGAGTTGTGTGATAAACAAAACTGGCAAGTTATAATGAGTCTTGAACTTATTATTAACCCGACTCTGATAGGCGTCAAGATTAATCTGGCACAGTGGACAGGGAGTAGTAATGCACTGAGCACCATTCTCCAATGCATTATCCAGCAATTTACGAATCAAACCCAAAGCCATATCCTCTTCCGGGATAACCAAGGTCCCCCCGCAGCAGCGGCTCTTTAAGGGAAAAGGGATTGCCTCAGCCCCCAGGCTCTCCACCAAACGGTCAAGAGACCGGGGGAAATCCGGGTCATCAAAGCCATAGTCAGGACGAACCAGCTGGCAGCCATAATAAGGAGCCACTTTTAGCCCGTTAAGCCGGTACTTAACATTAGAAGCAATGACCTCAGTGGTAACATCGCTGGCTAATACTTCGGTTAAATGCCTTACGGGTACATTGCCATGATATTCTAGATTGGCTACCGCCAAGGCCTCATTCACCTGACTCATCAGCAAATGATTTTTCCGAAGCTGCAGGCCGGCGCTGGTTAGAGTAATAAAGCAGGAACTGCAGGGAGTTACTAGGTCAAGCCCTTTTTTCTCTGCCAAAGCCAGGTTCCGAGTGGCAACCAGAATTGCCTCTAGTTCATCCAATGAGCCATATTGGACTGAACCACAGCAGGTCCAGTCCTCCAGTTCCTCAAGCTCTATTCCCAGTGGCCCAGCTACTGCCTTAATAGAAAGACCAAGACCTATTGCTGTAGACTCGGTCGAACACCCGGGGTAGTATGCATAGCGTTTCAATGGCTACCTCTAATCTCTCTGAATTTTTTTACCATTCGGGCTAAGCTCCTCCGGCCGCTAGTTTTATGGGGCCTGAGCGGCATCCGCCGGCGAAGGAGTAGCTTTAAACCAACCGGGAATATCTTTAGCGCCACTAAGGGATTTGTGGTCAGGTAATACCTGAGTATCATGCCAAGCTCATGGACTCGCCCATTATTTATCATAGAACTGACAAAACTGTGGTATATAGCCGGGGCACGAGTCCCCTTAATTCTATAATTATACCTACTTGCCAGAGACTTTAGGGCATGAGCCAGTTCAGCAGGCCTCACATCACGGGGGCAACGTAGTGTGCACATATAACAGGAGAGACAATGCCACATGGAGCTACTGGACAGGACCTCACCACGCATCCCAGCCCGAATCAGGGCGATAATTTTTCGTGGCGGATACTCCATCTCGCCAGCTGTCGGACAGGAGCCGGTGCAAATGCCACACTGGATACAGGCACAGATATTCTCACCGCCATGAGTAGCCGCTACCTCTTCCACAAAACTCATACTTCATATTATCATTAAAGCTACCTGCCCATCAAGCTAGAGCCAAGATAAAGCACCGTCTGTTTGTCGCTACCGTCTCTATCATGATAAACTCTGTAATACGAGGCATTTTAGATGAGAATACTGGTAACCAATGATGATGGCATATTCGCCCCCGGACTATGGATACTGGCCAAAGAGTTAAAGAGTGTTGCCCGGGTAGTAGTTGTTGCCCCGGATAGAGAGCAAAGCGCCACCGGTACCGCTATTACCCTGCGCCAACCATTAAGAGTCCAAAGAGTAACCCCTGTAGTGCCAGATGTAGATACTTACTCAGTGGAGGGCACCCCCTCGGATAGCGTTATCCTGGCTCTGGGTAAACTAACCGAGAACGGGGTAGACATGGTCATTTCAGGTATTAACCGTGGCTCAAATCTGGGTGATGATGTGCTTCTCTCAGGAACAGTAGGCGCCGCTCTACAAGGCTACCTGCGCGGTCTGCCGGCCATTGCCATCTCAATAGCCAGTGCCGATAGCCACCACTTGGACAATGCGGCAAAACTTGCCGCATTACTGGCTAAAAAGATTCTAGCCGGTACTCTGCCAGCGGATTTGTTCCTCAATGTCAACCTGCCTGACCTGCCCCTTGCAAAAATTAAAGGGATAAAGATTACTCAACTTGCTCATAAGACCCACATTGATACAGTTGAAGAGGGGCACGATGGCAGAAGAGAATACTACTGGTTAGTGCGTCAAAAGCTGGGCACTAATACGGATAAAGATACAGATATATGGACACTGGAGCAGGGCAACATCTCTATCACCGCTTTACATAACACTCTGTTCCAAAAGCCCCCCTTAGGCATCACTGATAGCTTGTGCTCAGACCTCTTCCAAAAACTAAAACAATCCTAAAGCCTGAAGAAATAAAGGCGTAGTAGGCTATTGACAAACCACTGCCATCTTTATACAATCAAGCTGTTTATTACTGGCCATCGACCATTTGGGCGGTGAGCTAAAAAATAAGTCTGCTCATTAAAACTATAGTCGCTTGGATCGGATACGACCGAGACGGCAACAATGGGAACCATGTCTCAATGCCTTCTCTAGCTGTATCGGGGAGGGCATTTTATTTAAAGTGAGAATTAGATGCTTAAAATAGGATTTATCGGTGCTGGAACGGTGGCTACTGCTCTGGCAGTTGGGCTGAGCAGTAAGGGCTACCATGTGGTAGCTGTGTCCAGCCGAAGCCAGACCTCGGCCAGAAAGCTGGCACAGCTGGTTAACGGCTGTCAGGCTTTTAGCAGTAATCAAGATGTAGCTGATACGGCTGAGCTTGTCTTTATCGCCACCCCTGATGATGCTATTGCTTCTGTAGCCGCCCAAGTACAGTGGCACTCAGGGCATAGCGTAGTCCACTGTAGTGGTGCTGACTCAACCGATATTCTACTATCAGCCAGAAAATCAGGTGCCCGTGTTGGCGCTTTTCATCCTCTGCAGACCTTTGCCAGTTTTAGGCAGGCTATGGAGAATATACCGGGGACAACCTTCGCTCTGGAGGCTGAGGAACCACTACTCGGCATGCTTAAAGATATGGCGACCGACCTTGGTGGTCGTTGGATAGAGCTCGGGGCCGGTGGCAAGGTGATTTATCATGCAGCGGCGGTCTTTGCCTGTAATTACCTGGTAACTCTGGTCAAGTTAGCCACTGACCTGTGGCAGACCTTTGCCATCCCACCGGAGCAAGCTACCCAGGCACTACTGCCTCTCATAAGAGGGACAATTAATAATATTGATACCATCGGCATACCCAAGTGCCTTACCGGGCCTATTGCCCGTGGTGATGCCGGGACAATCAAGAAGCACCTTAGTGCTTTACAAAAAGTAGCCCCTGACCTGGTTGCCACCTATCAGGAGCTTGGGCTTAAAACCATACCTATTGCCCTTAAAAAAGGGAGAATAGACCAGAAACAGGCAAGTCAGCTTAAAGCCTTATTAAAACAACCGATTACATAAGTTGGGAGGAAGTCCATTGAGAACAATGCTTAAAAGTAAAATCCACCGGGCTCGTGTTACCAGTCTTAACATTGATTACGAGGGCAGCATTACCATTGACAAGAAGCTCATGGAGGAGGCTGACATCCTTGCCTATGAACAGACAGAGGTACTAAATCTCAATAACGGTGCTCGCTTCATAACCTACGCCATTCCCGGGAAGAGGGGAAGTGGCCAGATTTGCCTAAACGGTGCCGCTGCCAGACTGGCCAAAAAGGGAGACATTATCATTATCCTTTCCTACTGCCAGGTTGAAGATAGTGAGGCTGTTAGTTTCATGCCCAAGCTGGTTTATGTTGATAATAAAAACGCTTTGCTTGAGACCAAACGGGCCATTGAGACGATGCCCTTTTAAAGGAGTAAACAAATGCGGGTGACTATTGACCAGATAAAGGAAATGAAGCTTAAGGGTGACAAAATCGCCATGCTCACCGCCTATGACTACACCACGGCCAAGATAATTGATGAGGTGGGCATACCCCTTATTCTGGTTGGTGACAGCTTAGGCATGGTGGTCCTGGGCTATGACTCAACCATACCGGTAACCATGGCGGAGATGCTACACCATACCAAGGCTGTGTTGCGGGGAAGTAAAAGGGCGATGGTAATTGGCGATATGCCATTTATGACCTACCACATCAGTACTGAAGATGCACTAAAAAATGCTGCCCGCTTTATCCAGGAAGGCGGTGCCCAGGCGATAAAGCTTGAAGGTGGTCTAAGCGTAGCCGAAAAGGTAAGAAGCATTGTAAATTGTGGCATTCCGGTAATGGGTCACATTGGGCTTACCCCCCAGTCCATTCACCAGCTTGGTGGCTTTAAGGTGCAGGGTAAAACACTAGATGCAGCCAGGAGGCTGATTAAAGATGCTCAGGCTCTGGAGGAGGCCGGAGCTTTTGCCATTGTCCTGGAGGCTATTCCGGCTCAGCTAGCTAAAGTAATCAGCCAAAAAGTTGGTATACCCACCATCGGCATTGGTTCTGGAGCAGGCTGTGATGGTCAGGTTCAGATTATAAACGATATATTGGGTTCATTTACCGACTTTGTCCCCAAGCATGCCAAGCAGTATGCTAAACTCGCTGATAATATGTCAAATGCCATTACTGAATACTATAATGAGGTAAAGGGCGGCAGCTTCCCTACTGAGAAACAGAGCTTCTCTATGGATGAAAGAATACTTGAAGAGCTAACCAAAGGGGACTAAAGGTCTTGTTTAAGATTACTTATCTACTCTATCCCCTGTATGTCCTTCGTCTCTAAAGGGAAAAGATAAAGAAAGAAGGGGTTGATGCCCTCTTGAACCCACTAATAATTGCTCCAGGGTAAGGAGAGCTAAAGAGAGGTGAGGCCTCTCTTTAGCAATTGCCCCCTTTCCCTATTCTAGGTTAGTAGCTGGGGAGCTTTAGAGGGGCGGAGCCCCGCTTGCATTACTTCCCCACTTTGTTTGAAGGAGCTGGTTTAATGAGGTGTTTAAGAGGGGGTGAAAAGCCCCTCTTCTAAAAACTCTCCCCCCGCCCTTATCAAGGGAGGGGGATAAAGTGGGTTCCCAGGAAAATCGAAGATTTTTCTGGGTGCTTAAAGGGGGAGGGTTACCCCATAAAAAGCTAAAGGGGGTGAGGTAGATAACCTCTATGAAAGTCATTGAAAAAATAGATGAAATGAAAAGGCTTCGGCTCAAGCTTGCCGAGTCGGTCGGCTTTGTGCCCACCATGGGCTACCTCCACCAAGGGCACCTGTCTCTGGTCAGACGAGCCAGGTCTGAAAACCAATCAGTAATAGTCAGTATATTTGTTAACCCAACTCAGTTTGGCCCCCGGGAGGATTTTAGCAGTTATCCACGTGATACAGAGTGTGACCTAGCTTTGTTAAAGAAAGAAAGGGTTGATGTTGTCTTTATACCCTCGGCAGACGAAATGTATCCACCACAATTTGATAGCTGGGTGGTGGTTGATAAGCTAGCCCGGCGACTGGAGGGTGCCTGCCGCCCCGGTCACTTCTGGGGTGTTACCACAGTTTGCACCAAGCTATTTAACATAGCCCAGCCAGCTAGAGCCTACTTCGGGCAAAAGGATGCTCAACAGCTGGTAGTCATCAAGAAGATGGTTTCCGACCTGAATATGAACCTGGAGATAGTTACCCTGCCCACAGTGCGTGAGCCTGATGGCCTGGCAATAAGCAGCCGTAACATCTATCTCAACCCCGGGGAGCGTCAGGCGGCAACAGTTCTCTACCGGGCACTCGCTCTGGCTCTCCAGCTATACGCACAGGGAGAAACAGATGCTGAGCGATTACGCCAGAAAATGATAGCCCTACTTCAAAAAGAACCGCTGGCTGAAATTGATTATGTCTCTATTGCTAACCTTAGGACGCTGGATGAGTTAGCCAAGGTTACTTCCCCGGCTCTGGTATCACTGGCGGTAAAAATCGGCAAAACGAGGCTGATAGATAATATAATGCTATGATACCCAGCATAGCTAAATACAACCCAATTGCTGCTTTCTCACAAAACGCCGGTCTGCTCCAGCAGCATTCTCTTGACACTCATACTGCCAACAGCTACAATAATCCTTGTGCCGAGGTAGCTCAGTTGGTAGAGCAGCGGACTGAAAATCCGCGTGTCCCCAGTTCGATTCTGGGC
>DAOWHE010000071.1 GCA_030641585.1 Dehalococcoidales bacterium
CAACACCAACGACAACAACGCCAACGACAACAACGCCAACGACAACAACGCCAACGACAACAACGCCAACGACAACAACGCCAACGACAACAACGCCAACGACTACAACACCAACGACGACAACACCAACGACTACAACACCAACGACACCGCCGACGACTACAACGACACCACCGCCGACTACAACGACACCGCCGCCGACTACAACGACACCGCCGATGACTACAACAACAACACCAACGACTACAACAACGACGACACCGCCGACGACTACAGACACCACGCCTCCGGCTGCGCCCACCAATCTGGTGAATAGAACAAATGAAGGAGACGAGGAGGTCACCCTAGACTGGGATGATAACACCGAGGCGGACTTGGCGAGCTACAACATCTACCGCGCCCCCTTGCATACGCCCTACGCCTACATCCAGGTCAACACCTACGTGGTGACCGCTTCGGAATTCGTCGATGCGACAGTGGAAGAAGACCAGGGCTACTACTATAGGGTCACTGCCGTAGATACCAATGGCAATGAGTCGGCTCTCTCTAACCGAGTCGACGCCAAGACATTGTGCTGATGACAGCCATACCGGCCAGGGTGGCCGGGGTCAGGCAACTTATACTGGTTACACCACCCGGGGCAGATGGCAAAGTGCCGGCAGCGACATTGGCTGCGGCTGATATTGCCGGGGTTGACCGTATTTTTTGCCCCGCTGCCATGCCTACTCCAGAAATAACACCTACGCTACATGACATCCTCTGCCGCTCTGTCCCCGGTGTTAGAGGAAGATGGCCCAGAGGCACCGACTGGTCGCCTGCAGACATCATCTTTAACTTTAACCCTAAAATAGTTTAAAATACCTTCCCAGGTATATAGGTTAGGTGCTATAGGACAAAGGATGTGGTAGAATAGTTTATCTTCTGCTGGTGAAAGGATAGCCTATCATGGCTGCACCTCAAATCAAAAAAGAAGAGCCAAATATTGATTCACTTACCTGGGGTGAGCTAACCTGGGTTAATATTGAACGTCCAACCGAGAAAGAGACAGGGTATCTGGCAAAACATTATCCCTTTCACCCCCTTGACCTGGATGATGTACTCAGCCGAATCCAGCGCCCCAAAATTGATGAATACAAGGACTACCTGTTCTTAGTCTTCCACTTTCCAATATACCGCAAGCGGGAGCGGGTGCTTACCTCCAGCCAGGTATCGGTGTTTATTGGCCAAAACTACCTGATTACGGTACATAAAGGAGAGCTTAAACCACTGGTAAAGCTGTTTCGGGAGTGCCAGATTGATGAAGAGTCGCGGCAGGAGTATTGCAGTCAGGGCTCGGGTTTTCTTCTCTACCGCATTCTTGACAGGCTGGTTGATTATTGCCTGCCGATACTAGACAAGGTTGGCGATAGTATTGAGGAGGTGGAAAACGACATCTTCTCTGACAGGAAGAAGGGCACAGTACGGGGAATCTCCATGATACGGCGTGATATTATCTCCTTTCGCCGCATTATCTGGCCGATGCGGGCGGTTATTGGCAGTCTGGAACCCAGGGTGCGCCGCTTTGTTAAGAAGTTGGATTTGTCGGTCTACTTTGGTGATATGGTTGACCATGTGGACAAGATTTGGGATGGCCTGGATGAGTACAAGGAGATTATTGAAGGATTAAATGATACCCATGATTCGCTGGCGACTAACCGTACCAATGAAGTCGTACGAATGCTGACCATCATTGCTACTATTCTCCTTCCTATTACTGTGGTGGCAAGTATCTTTGGAATGAATATCCCGTTGGGGCCTTTTGAAGACCGCGGCTACTCCTTTCTACTTGTGTTCCTTATCATGCTGGTTGTTATTGGCGGCATGCTCTACTTCTTCCGGCGAATACGTGTTATCTAGTGGTGTCGCTTTAGTCCGGCGAAGGCTCTAAAGTAATGAATGTCTCACACCGGTTTTTGGTAATTTCGGCCATCTTTGTCACCTGCCTCATTACAGCTAATATCATTGCCGTGAAGGTAATAAGTATTGGCTCTCTTATTCTGCCAGCGGCGATAGTTATCTTTCCTCTGAGCTACATCTTCGGTGACATCCTGACTGAGGTCTATGGTTATCGCTGGGCCAGGAGGGTTATCTGGCTGGGCTTTTTATGTAACCTCGTCTTCGTTATTTTTGCCTGGGTGGGACAGCTTCTACCCCCGGCTCCCTTCTGGGAGGATCAGGGGGCTTATGAGAGCATCTTGGGCTTTACGCCGAGACTGCTGGTTGCCTCATTCGGTGGCTATCTAGTTGGTGAGTTTGTCAACTCCTTTGTCCTGGCCAAGATGAAGATTTTAACTAAGGGGCGCTGGCTGTGGAGCCGAACTATTGGTTCCACCATATTGGGACAGGGACTGGACACGGCAGTATTTATTACCCTGGCTTTTGTTGGCACCCCGTCATTTGCCCTGATAATGATTTTACATCACTGGTTGGCTAAGACTGCTATTGAAGCCATTGCTACTCCGTTCACCTACACCACGGTCAACTACTTAAAGAGAAAGGAGAAGGTTGATACCTATGACTACGAGACAAACTTTAACCCCTTTCGTATCACAGATTAGTGAAAGGTTGCCAAGCAGATGAAGATTAAGTTTCTGGGAGCGCATAACACTGAATCAGAAGACACCAAGCTCTTGAGCCTGTTAATTGATGATATCCTGGCTTTAGACGCCGGTGGGCTTACCTCCAGCCTGTCTTTTTCCGCCCAGCTAGAAATTAAGGCAATCCTTATCACCCATCAACACTATGACCATATTAGGGATATACCGGCTATAGCTATGAACTTTTTCCTGCGCCAGCAGGTTATCAGCATTTACTCCACGCCGCCTGTTGAGGAAGCCCTCTCAACCCATCTCTTAAATGGTGACCTCTATCCCAAATTTTTGGAAGAGCCCCAAGAGAAGCCAACCATTAAATTCCACACCGTAGAGCCCTACCAGAAAATGCAAATTGCAGGCTACAGTGTTTTGGCAGTGCCGGTAGCTCATACTGGGCCGGCAGTTGGCTATCAACTTACCTCTGCTTTAGGCAAAACACTCTTCTATACCGGGGATACCGGACCAGGTCTGGACTTGTGCTGGCAATATGTGTCACCCCAGCTGCTTGTTATTGATGTTACCGCCTCAGATAGGTACCTGGAATTCGGCAGGGAGTCAAGACATCTTACCCCCGGTCTGCTGCGGGAGGAGCTAATGAGCTTTCAAAGGCTTAAAGGTTATCTGCCCCGGGTCGTTTGTGTCCACATGAACCCGGCTCTGGAGATGGAGATAGAGGCAGAATTAGCCGTGGTAGCCGAGGAATTAGATTGCAAAATCTCCCTAGCTCATGAGGGTATGCAGCTTGAGCTATAGGTGCTATACCGATAACTCTTTGGAGGGTGAGTGAATAGAGAAGCAGCTATCCGCATTTGCAAGTTCTAATGAGGTGTTATGGGGGTGAGGCAAATGAAGGCTCCCAAATTCGTAGTTGATAATAATGTTGGCAAGCTGGCTAAATGGCTGAGGATGATGGGCTATGACACTGTGTTCTTTAACGGCAGCGATGACTCCAGGATGGTGGCGATTGCCCGGGCGGAAAACAGGGTGATACTAACCAGGGACACCGAGATTATGAAAAGACGGCTGGTAACCAGCGGCCGATTGAGGGCTATCCTTATCACCAGTGATAAAGTTGAGCAGCAAATAAAGCAGGTGAAAGAGGCTCTAAACCTGGAACCCAAGTTTATGCCGTTCTCGCTCTGCCTTGAGTGCAACCAGCCGCTGGGGGAGAGAAGCAAGGAGCAGGTGAAGGAGCGGGTGCCAGCCTACGTTTTTAAGACCCACGACCAGTACATGGAGTGCCCCACCTGCCACAGGGTCTACTGGCGGGGAACGCACTGGCAGGCAATGACCTTGAGACTAGACAGGTTTATCAAAGGTTGACCATAACCTAGGATGTTGTTACACTTCAATCTACTCACTTTGCTTAAAGAGGTCTTAGCGTGAAGGTTTTATCCGCAGACGAGATGCGCCGGGTAGAACAGGAGTCGGCCAAGATTGGTCTTACTACCGACAGGCTTATGGAAAATGCCGGCAAGGCCATAGCCGAAGAAGTCAGGTGCATCCTCAGCGATGTTAGCCAAAAACATATCCTATTCTTGATAGGACCGGGCAACAACGGCGGCGATGGGCTGGTGGCTGCCCGCCATCTTCACGACTGGGGAGCCAGGGTCAACCTTTTTCTCCTCGGCAAAAGAGCGGCGGATGATAAAAACCTTGGACTGGTCAAAGAACGGGGCATAACCTGCTATAAAGACCTTGATGAGCTTGATGAGCGGCTACTCTCAGCCAGTGCCGTTATTGATGCCCTATTCGGCACCGGCCGCAGCCGACCGCTTGGTGGCATCTTCCGGGAGGCGTTACAGCAGGTAGCTCAGACCAAGAAGGAGCGCCCAGAGCTTAAAATAATTGCTCTGGACTTACCTTCCGGGCTTGATAGTGACAGCGGTGCTGTAGACCCGGCTGCTCTTTATGCTGAGCATACTATTACCCTTGGCTTTGCCAAACCGGGCCTGTTTAATCCACCTGGTGCCGAAAGGGCCGGGCTAATAACTGTTGCCGATATTGGCATACCCGTCTATCTTGCGAATGGGGTAACAACTGAGCTCATCACCGATGACTGGGCCAAGAAAGTTATACCCAGACGCCCGCTGGGAGCTAATAAGGGAAGCTTTGGCCGGGTTCTTGTTGTTGCCGGCTCAACTAACTATATTGGCGCTGCCCACCTGGCCTGCTCAGGCGCCATGAGAGTTGGCGCTGGACTGGTAACCCTGGCGACGGCTGCCAGCTTGCAGCCGATTCTGGCTGCCAAGCTAACCGAGGCGACCCATTTGCCACTACCCGAGGCTAGCCCTGGCATTGTATCTGCCGAAGCGGCCAGTCTCGTCCTCTCGGAACTAAAAAGTTACAATGTCCTGCTGCTGGGCTGCGGTCTGGGGCAAAGTGAACCGGCGATAAGCTTTATTAAGTCCATTCTTTTTCAGCCCGGCTCGGCACCGCTGCCCCTGGTGCTTGATGCTGACGCTATTAACACCCTGGCGAAAACCCCGGGCTGGCAGCAGCAGTTCCCGGGTGATGCTATACTCACGCCACATCCCGGAGAGATGGCCAGGCTGGCCGGCGTTTCAGTAGCTGAAGTGCAGGCCGATAGAACTGGCATTGCCAAACGGGTATCTTTAGAGTGGCACAAAACCATTGTCTTAAAAGGCGCCTATACTGTTACTTGTGCACCGGACGGACAGTGCCGGATTAGCCCGGTAGCCAATGCCGGGTTAGCTTCGGCCGGGACCGGCGATGTACTGGCTGGGGTGATTGCTGGACTGCTGGCGCAGGGTCTGTCCCTTTTTGATGCCGCCGCCTTGGGCGTCTTTTTGCACGCTAAGGCTGGTAATATGGTCAGTGCCAGACTAGGCGATGCCGGCATGCTCGCCAGCGACCTTTTACCAGTACTGCCTTTAGTTATTAAGCAGCTAAAAGAAACCCAAATTAAGAAGTAAATATTAAACGAGAGTCTAAGAGAGGCGAAGCCCATAAGAAAGTTTTGTCAGGGGGTAGATTGAAGGGGGTGAGGCTTCGCCCTAGAGGGCTCAAGCCCGAAGGGTTGATAGAAATACCATGCTACTAGCCATTGATATTGGAAATACCGAGACTACTCTGGGCGTTTTTGAAGGTGATGAGCTTAAGGCTACCTGGCATACAGCAACAGTTATTCACCGAACAGCCGATGAGCATGCTGTCTTGCTGTTTAACCTGCTACAAAGCCAGGGTCTTAAAGCCTCTGATATTAAAGGGGCCGCCCTGTGCAGTGTCGTGCCGCCACTGGTGTCTACTTATGAGGCGCTATTTCAGCGATACTTTGGCATCTTGCCGCTGGTGGTTGGCAGCGGGGTTAAGACCGGGGTGCGCATCCGTATGGACAATCCCAAGGAGGTTGGCACCGACCGCATTGTAGATGCTGCCGCCGCTCACCACCTCTATGGCGGCCCCCTAATCATTGTTGACCTGGGCACGGCCACTACCTTTGACACCATATCGGAAGAGGGTGACTATTTAGGAGGGGCTATAGCCCCCGGTATTGTTACCGCCGCCGAGGCCATGTTTAGCCGGGCGGCAATGTTACCCCGGGTGGAGCTGACTCGTCCCAGCCAGGCTATTGGCACCAACACCATTTCTGCCATGCAGTCAGGCATTATCTTTGGCTATGTCGGGCTGGTTGAGGGGATGGTGGCTCGGATTCAAAAGGAGCTGGGCGAAAAGTCCAAGGTGATAGCCACTGGCGGTTACGCTGAAGTGATAGCTAAAGAAACAAAAGTAATTGATGCCGTAAGACCTGATTTGACGCTAATCGGGCTACGGCTCATCTACCAGATGAATAAAGCCTGATAAAATATATTATGGTAGATTGAAGGGCAAAGCCCTCCAGAATAGTCCCTCCCCTCTCATGGGTTAGTAAATGGGGAGTTTTAGAGGGGCGGAGCCCCTCTTACAATCACTTCCCCCTCCCTTATCAAGGGAGGGGGGAACAAGAGGGAGGGTTACCTTATTAAAACTTAAAGGGGTGGGGTTGGAAAACTATAATAATGAAAAGAGAACGAAATGTTAGCCAATAAAACCGTAATACTGGGTATAACCGGAAGCATCGCCGCTTATAAGGCGGCCGACATCGCCA
>DAOWHE010000040.1 GCA_030641585.1 Dehalococcoidales bacterium
CGGTTGGAAGGCCTCTTCTTCAGTTGCCGCTGGTCTGGCAACCGCTTTCTTACCTAGCTCAAGCACCGTTATCCCCTGGTGCTGCGCAAATTGCCTGGCCTCGGGGCTGAGACCGGTTGATATTGCAATGCCCTTATAGTCCAGGCCAACATCATAGGCTTTGGTATCAAACAGGGATACCGGTTCCAGACCTATCTCCTTTTCCCCACCCATGAAGTCTATTCCCAGGCTGCGCCCGACCCCTGTGTCGTTGCCATAAGCCAGTATATCAAAGGTGTACTCAACCCCTGACTGACCTAAGATTTTGGCTTTTTCCTCAACCCTGTAGCCCAAGTCGGCTAGGGATTTCAGTAATTGGGGCTTTGTCTCAAAGCTAAATGATTTACTCGACTTAACCCGTTGCTCGGGTGCCCGGGTTAACAGCCTGTCTACCCTTTCTTCATCAATGACTTTAATCCACTGCTTTTCAGCCAGATGCTTTGTCTCTGGATGCAGGCCGGAGATAGCGATAAGAACCCTTTCTTTAATACCGACATCGTAGGCTTTATTGGCAAAGTTGAAGATAGTGCTGGCTTCTGCTTCTTCATCACCGCCATGGGTAATACAAATGGCAATAGTGTGGACAGCAAAGCCGTCATCCCTCTGCGCCAGTGCGTCAAAGGTGTGCTCAATCCCTGACTTGCCCCTGAGCTTGGCTTTGGCGGTTACCTGATAGCCCTGGCTTTTCAGGTAGTCCACAACCCGGCTTTCTATCTCAGGCCCGGATTTTGGTTGCTCTACTTTACCCTGCTGCATCTTAACTATCATCCTCTTACTAGACATAAGTGTATGACACGATTTGCCAGATGTCAATTGTACTCATCAGTCAAGCTTCAGCCCCCACTCTAATGTCGGATTGGTGGCAAGGCTGCGAGCTACTTGAGTGTCTGTCTCATGAAACTCCACTAATCGAAATCAAACCGCGGCGTATCGCCAGAACCACGGCATGGGCTCTATCATTAGCGTTTAGCTTACGCAGAATGGCGCTAACATGGTTCTTAATCGTCTGCTCACTGATTTGTAAGACATGGGCGATTTGTTTATTCGTTTTGCCATTAGCAATATAGTTTAGAATCTGTGTTTCTCGTTTAGTAAGTGGTGCCACTATAGTTTCTATATTGCCACCTAGTGAGGCTACATCCTGAAATTGCTGCAGTACATGCCTGGCCACAGATGGTCTGGTGAAAACACTTTCATTTATTGGGTATTCGCCATGGGTGGCTCGTCTTATAGTGCTAATTAGCTCATCAGCAGATGAGTTTTTCTGCAAGCAGGCTACAGCGGCGCTCCTAATAACCTCAAAGAGCTCCTCGTCATTGGGGTCAGGGCTTAGGATTATCACTTTAGTATTGGGGAAGTTTCTAGCGATTATCCTGCCTAGCTCAAGTCCGCTGTGGGTAGCTAGGTCAGAGCCTAGTAGGGTAATATCAGGGAGGCTGGCTTCAATTATAGCTAACGGGTCATGATTCGGGTCGCACTCCACTATCTCAAAGTCAGCCGCTTGAGATAGTGCCTGACGCACACCAGCCCGGAAAAAGGCCTGTTCATCAATTATTATTACCCTAGTTTTAGCCACTTCAGCTACCTCCCGGCTATTTATAGATTTCATAACCATTAAGTTAACAAACGGCTTATTATGCGGAGTCCGGCTTATCCGAAGAGGGGACTTGTCCCAGCTCGCCTTTGCCGTCTTTGGAAAAGAAGCTAGTAATATCTTCCTGTTTAAATCTGCGGTCACCTCGGGAGCCGAGACGATACGCCTTTAGTATTCCCAGATTACTCCATCTTCTTACCGTGTTAATGTGCACATTAAGAAAGTGAGCCACTTCGCTTGTCGTCAGCATAGGGTCGATACCGTTATTTCCCATATTCTCCTTCCTCTCAAAAGCTATCTAAAACTGACTACTTAGTACTATACCTTATTTTAACTGCCTAACCAATCCCCGACAACCCCCCAATGGGCTATTTTGGTGAGAAAATAGTCATGGGAAAATAGTCCTATATGACTTGCCGTATTGTGTTTTAGCTGGCCCAAGCTGGTATATTCACCCAAAACCTATCCTTTTGCAGCTTTATTCGTTATAATTTATGCACAGGATAACGCCAGATTACCGGCTAGACCGAGGCCGAGCATAAAGTTGGGCTGAGACTAAAGCTGGCGGGGGGTTGTCAGGTGCAAGATGAGCAGAGCCTTGTTCAGCGGGCGCAGCAAGGCGACCAGGAGGCTTTTACCCGGCTGTATGAGGAATATTTCAATAGGATTTATCGCTATGCGGCTCTCAGAATAGGAAATCAGGCGGAGGCTGAGGATATGGCTCAACAGGTGTTTCTGAGTGCGATTAGGTCTATCTCTTCCTTCAAATGGAGGAATGTGCCCTTTTCCGCCTGGCTATTTCGTATTGCCCATAATCAGGTGGTTGATTACTTGAGGAAGCGCTCAAGACGACCAACCACTTCTCTGGAGGAATCACTGGTTGGTTCTGGCGATGACCCTCAACGGACGGCTGAGCACAAGCTGGATATTGAGCAGCTTATACTGGCTACCAGGCAACTGACCCCGGCCCAGCAGGAGGTTATTTCCCTTCGGTTTGCCAGTGAACTGCCTACTGCCCAGGTAGCCAAGATTATGGGTAAGAGTCAGGGAGCGGTAAAGGCTCTGCAACATAGCGCCATAGTGGCTCTGCGAAAAGCGCTGCTGGTGGGATAAAATGAGAAAAAATAGGGAATTTGATGATATTCTGAACGAATGTCTGGAAAGGCTGCTGGTTGGGGGTGAGACTGTAGAAGAGTGCCTGGCTAGCTACCCAGAACAGGCAGACGACCTTAAGCCATTGCTTCAGACTGCGCTGGCTACTAAGAAGGCTTTAGCCATTGAGCCTCGTCCCGAGTTCATAGC
>DAOWHE010000028.1 GCA_030641585.1 Dehalococcoidales bacterium
CAACAAAAGAAAGGCTCCCGGTACTTACTATCACCTATGATGAACATACAGGGAAGGCAGGAATGATAACTCGCCTGGAAGCCTTCGTCGACATGTTGGAGCGTAAGCGGCGAGCAGGAAATAACCGACAACGAGTAACTGCCTGAACTTAATTAAAGGGGGTCATTTACCAAAGGGGATGGGGTTGGAATAGCCTTAAAGTCAATTGCTATTCAGGTCATATCTACGCTGAACGACCAGTGTCTTTGTTAGGGCCTGGTGGTACTACTAAGTGGTTGCAAATCGGCAATATGTTTTGCTATTATGCTGATATTTTATTATGGGGACGTGGTCTAGAAAATGATACGGATAGGTATCCCTAAGGCTTTGCTTTATTACCAGTATTATCCCATGTGGAAAACCTTTTTTGAGCAGTTGGGGGCTGAAGTTGTGGTTTCATCCTCGACTACAAGGGAGATGTTCACTTCAGGCTGCTCCAGACTTATTAGTGAGATTTGCCTCCCGGTAAAAGTTTTCTGCGGGCATGCGCTTTCCCTAGTCAACAAATGCGACTATATCTTCATACCCTCTATTCATAGCGTGGAGCCTAAGGTCTATAACTGCCCCAAGTTCATCGGTTTACCCGATTTAATTGAAGCAAGTATCCCAGAGTGCCCGCCTCTTCTTGCCCCAGAAATCGATGTCAACAAGGGGAAGCGTGCTCTCTATCAAGCGATTTATAAGCTCGGGCGCCCCTTTACCTGGAACCCGCTAAAAATCAAAGAGGCATCTGAAGCAGCACTACAAGCTCACCAGACATATCAAGCACAGATGCAGTGCGCCAAGTTGACCTCACCGCAGGCAATAGAAGAGGTACTTTCCAAATCGAGTAAAGAGGCCAAGAACAATGGCTTTGACTCTACAATCAAAGTTGCCTTAATTGGGCACCCTTATCTTCTGCATGATGAATATATTAATCACAGACTAGCTTTTCAATTGCAAAAGATGGGGGTTAAGACCCTCTTTCCCGAGATGGTGGAGGACGACGAGCTTTGTGCTTCGCTCCGTGAACTTGTTGACCGCCTTTATTGGACTTGTGAAAGGGAGATCATTGGTGCTGGAGGCTATTATCTGAGGGACAACGTCGATGCAATAGTCTCGGTAGTTACCTTTGGCTGTGGCCCTGACTCCCTGATGATAGAGTTACTCCAGCGCCAGGCACATCAACTAAATAAACCTTTCTTAAACCTTGTCCTTGACGAGCATACAGCCGAGGTGGGTTTACTCACTCGGCTTGAAGCCTTTGTCGACATGACCCGCCGTGGAAAGAAGAAAAGTTCTAAACCTACTCATACTTACTGCCCTAGGAAAGACGAGGAACAGCATAGGATTGGTACTCTGGGTATTCCCAATTTCGGCAACATATCTGCCGCACTTAAGTCGACAGCCGAAATGCTCAATGTTTCCCTGGTCGTACCCCCGATTACCAAGCGCACCCTTTCTCTTGGCACCAAGCACTCACCAGAATTTGTGTGCCTTCCTTTTAAAATGATACTAGGTACCTTCATCGAGTCTCTAGAGCAAGGGGCAGATACCCTGCTTATGGTGACCAGCTTTAATGCTTGCCGAATGGGGTACTATGCCAAGGTGCAGGAGAGAATCCTCAAGGACCTTGGGTATAACTTTCAGATGCCCAAAATTAAGAGTTCGGAAAAGGGTTTAATCGGAGTGCTCAAAGCGATTAAACGATTTTCCAATGATTCCTCATGGTCTACGGTTATCTCTGCCTATCGCCTGGGCACAACCAAGATAAAGGCTTTAGATGATGTGGAGCGGGGGGTGCAAAAGGTGCGGGCTGTGGAGCTAGAAAAGGGGGCAGCTAATCGCATCTTTAAACAGGCAATTGAGGCAATCGGCGAAGCCAAGAAAGTTTCTCATTTGAAAGAAATAGTCAGGGAATACCTTAAAAGATTAAACCAGATACCTCGGGATTTGAAGATGATGCCCCTCAGGGTTGGCATCATTGGTGAGCTTTATGTAGTGATGGAACCCTTTACCAACATGAATTTAGAGGTTGAGTTAGGAAAGCTAGGGGTAGAGGTGAGACGTACCAGAAGTACCTTCTTCTCGGAATGGGCTAAATTCGGTGCCTTGAATGTCCTCAATGAGGAGAAAAAGTATTTGCGAAAGTTCGCAGAGCCGTATCTAAAGCATGATGTTGGTGGTCATGGCTTAGAATCAGTAGGAGAGAAGGTACGTCGCACTGGGGAGTATGATGGTATGGTCCATTTGGCGCCTTTTACCTGCATGCCCGAAGCCATTGCCCAGAACATTATGATGACTACCAAGGAGAATATCCCAGTGCTTACTATCTTGTGTGATGAGCAAATAACCAAGACAGGCCTGCAAACTAGGCTGGAGGCGTTCGTCGACCTGCTGGAGCGTAAGCGGCGGACAGGAAATAACCGACAAAGAGTAATCAGCTAAGGAGATGTTCATGGAAGCCTATTTAGGCATTGACGTTGGTTCAGTAACTACCAAGCTGGCTGTGGTAGACAAAAATGATGAGCTTATTACCGACTGCTACCTGTTGACACAGGGCAAGCCTATTGATATGGTGCAACAGGGGCTAGTACAAATCAAAGAGCAACTGCCTCAAGGTGTTGACATCTGTGGTGTGGCTACCACCGGGAGTGCTCGCTACCTAGCCGGGGTCATTGTTGGCGCCGATTTAGTCAAAAATGAGATTACCAGCCATGCCGTGGCCACCCTTCTTCATTTCCCCGAGGTGCAGACCATCATTGAAATCGGGGGGCAGGACAGCAAGATTATTATTATCAGGGATGAGATAGTAACCGACTTCGGCATGAATACCATATGTGCCGCCGGTACCGGTAGTTTTCTTGACCACCAGGCACTGCGCCTCAATATGAATATTGAGGAGTTCAGCCAGCGAGCACTGAATAGCCAGGCACCAGTGCGTATTGCCGGGCGATGCACGGTTTTTGCTGAATCCGATATGGTACATAAGCAGCAGATGGGGTATCGAACTGACGATATTCTCTACGGACTGTGCCAAGCATTAGTGCGCAACTACCTTAATAATGTTGGTCTGGGTAAGGAGATTAAATCGCCAATAGTATTTCAGGGTGGGGTCGCCTTTAACCAAGCTATAGTCAAGGCATTTCAAGAAGAGCTTGAGGTCGAGATTATTGTCCCGCCCCACCACCAGGTTATGGGGGCAATCGGCGCCGCTGTGCTGGTGCACGAAGAAATGGTAAATAATAACAATGGGAGTAAGTTTAACGGGTTTGGCGTAAGCGAAGTAAAGTATCATACCTCCTCGTTTGAATGTAAAGCCTGCCCTAACCTATGTGAGATAGCCAAGCTTTCCCTTGATGACCAGGTTCTTGCCCACTGGGGAGGCCGCTGTGACATCTGGCAAGAAAGTCAGAAAGTCAAGGTAGCATAGATGAGAATAGCCGTTGATGCCGATGGTGGCGAATTTGCCCCACATGAGATAATTAAAGGAGCCATCCAAGCCGCTCAGGAGTACAAAGTGGATATTGCTCTGGTCGGCAAAAAAACCCTGCTCCATGTGGTGGCCGGGAAACACCTGAAAAATTTAAACCTTACCATCATTGGCACCAGCCAGACTATCGGCTTTCACGAACACCCCATGGAAGCGGTGCAGGCTAAGCCACGCTCTTCAATAGTGGTTGGCATCAACCTAGTAAGAGATGGCAAAGCCGATGCCTTTGTCTCAGCCGGTAATACCGGGGCAGTGTTATGCGCCGCCCTGCTCAGCCTGGGGAAGATAAAGGGTATTGAGCGACCTGCCCTGGGGAGTATCATAAACCTCATCCCCTCTGCTCCGGCTCTCCTCATTGATGCCGGTGCCAACGCCGATTGCCGACCAAGCCACCTGGTTCAATTCGCCCAGTTGGGTAACATCTATGCTAAACATGTTCTCAGTATAGAATCACCATGCATTGGGCTACTCAGCAATGGAGAAGAGGAGACCAAGGGTAACCGCCTCGTCCAAAAGAGCCACCAGCTTCTCAAGAAATCAAGCCTGGACTTTATTGGCAATATAGAGGGCAACGATATAGCCCAAAGAACCGCTGATGTCATCGTTACCGATGGCTTCACCGGCAATATAGTAATCAAAACCGTTGAGGGACTAGGCGACTCCTTTATCAAGCTGCGACACGCCCTTAGCAGTGCCTATCACCTCCAAGGACGTGCTCTTCTAGCCGATGTTGGTCTGGGCTTTATGGTCAAGGGGATGGACTACAGAGAATACGGTGGCGCCTGTCTTCTTGGGGTAAAAGGAACTGTCATCGTGTCTCACGGTCGTAGTCAAGCCAAGGCAATCAAAAACGCCATTGGACTTGCCAAACGAACAGCGGAAAGAGGCATCTGCCAGCTAATTAGCGATGCAAACCATGAACAAGAAGTATGATATCATTATTATCGGTGGCGGCCCTGCTGGGCTTACCGCCGGGCTCTATACTGCTCGAGCCAAGCAGAGTAGCCTGCTTATAGATAAGGGGATGGTCGGCGGTATGATTACTAAAGCCGACCAGGTGGACAACTACCCCGGTTTCCCTGACGGTATTAGCGGCTTTGAACTGGGTGAGTTAATGCAGCGGCAGGCAACAAAATATAGTCTAAAAATCATTACCGCTGAGGTTACTGCCATTGAACTTGAGCAGGGGCAAAAGATGGTCAAGACCACCGAAGGCAACTTTATTGCCAAGGCAGTGATTATAGCCAGTGGCTCGGAACGACAAAAACTGGGTGTTCCCGGAGAAAAAGAGTCTACCGGCAAAGGGGTATCCTATTGTGCTACCTGTGATGCCCCCTTCTTTAGCGGGCAAGCGGTGGCCGTGGTCGGCGGTGGTGATGCCGCTATTGATGAAGCCATGCACCTTACTAAGTTTGCCTCCAAGGTTACCGTGCTCCACCGCCGCAACCGGCTCCGCGCCACTCCTGTCCTCCAGGAAAGAGCCTTTGCTGAACCCAAAATAGAATTCCGATGGAATACCGTAGTTGAGGCGATTGAGGGCAAGGACTTTGTTGAGAGATTGAGACTGCGTCAGGTAATAACCAGCGGAAAATCCATCCTTGAGGTAGCCGGGGTCTTTATATCTATCGGCTTGAAGCCCGATACAGATTACCTCAAAGGTGTGCTGCCACTGGACGCCACCGGTCATATCATCACCAATGAGAAGATGGAGACCGAGATAGCCGGTATATTTGCCGCTGGCGATATACGTGCCGGCTCAATCCGACAGGCTATAGCCGCCGCCGGTGATGGCGCTACCGCTGCTTTCTATGCCAAAGAATTTATCGGAGACTAGATTTTTACTTCGCCACCGGTTACGGTTATAATCATAATAAAGGGTAGAAATTTATGAAGGTTGTTTTTCTAGAGGATGTGCCCAAGGTAGCTAAAACCGGTGAAATTAAAGAGGTAGCTGATGGCTACGGTAGAAACTTTCTCATACCTAAAAAGTTGGCTGTGCTAGCCAGCCCCGGGGTATTCAACCAGCTTGAAGCCCAGCGTCGTGCCCAAGCCAAAAAGCAAACAGGGATGGAGGCTAAGCTGGCCCAGATGGCTAAGGAGCTAGACGGTAAGGAGGTTATCCTGAAAGCCAAAGCCGGCGCCAAAGACCGCCTTTATGGCCGGGTCACCAGCGCCGATATTGCCGCTGAGCTGGAAAGAACAACCGGGGTAGTGGTTGATAAAAGAAAGATAGAGCTGGACGAGCCTATCCGTCAGCTTGGCAGCTACGAAGTCGCCATCAAACTGGGCAAGGATATAACGCCTAAAATAAAGGTTACGGTAACCGAAGAGGAGACAGGCTAGCTTGAACAGTGGAAAACTGCCGCCGCATGATATTGATGCCGAAGAAGCAGTAAACGGCTCACTGCTTATAGATGGCAAGGCCATCTATGATACAGCCGTCTTGCTTAAGCCGGAGGATTTCTACAGTGAACAGAACCGGTGGATATACCAAGCCTGCCTGTCGCTTTACCAGCGCAATGAGGCCATAAACCAGATAACAGTAGCCCAGGAGCTGGACCGTCAGGGAAAGCTGGAAAAGTGCGGCGGTGTCGCCTATCTTTCTCACCTTATTTCAGTAGTCCCTACTTCACTTGATATTGAACACTACGCCCGAATTGTCAATCGCCTGTCAATAATGCGCCAGTTGATTTCCGCCGCCGATAAAATTTCCAGGATTGGTTACGAGGCAGACCCAGATGTCGTCTCTGCTCTTTCCAAAGCCGAGGAAACCCTGTTCCAGCTCCGTCATGAACGGGGCTCATTAGACTTTATCCACATCAAGAATGTCCTTGACAGGTACTTTGAAGTCCTTCCCTCTCCAGAAGGTAAAGGCTATGAGCAAATCCCCCACATAGCATCAAGTCTTACCGGGCTGGATGAACTGCTGGGCGGCTTTCAACGCTCTGACCTGATTATCATTGCCGGCCGACCCAGCATGGGCAAGACCAGCCTGGCGCTTAACCTGGCCAGTAAAGCCGGCGTTGAGCAGCGGGCATGTATTGCCCTGTTCAGCCTGGAGATGTCCCGGGGAGCACTGGTGCAGCGCCTGCTGTCCAGTGAAACCGGCATACAGTCAAAGCGCATCCGACTCGGTCTTAACACAGAGGAAGAGGAAAAACGGATTATGGATGCCATCGGCATCCTCTCCGAAGCACCAATCTATATTGATGACTCTCCCCAGTTGCGGGTGTTTGAGATGAGAAGCAAAGCCCGCCGACTCCACTACGAGCGTGGCATTGACCTCATTATTATTGATTATCTGCAGCTGATGCAGGGCGACGCAAGAGGTGAAAACCGGGTCCAGGAAATCAGCTACATCACCCGCTCCTTAAAAGCCCTGGCCCGCGAGCTAAATGTACCGGTAATAGCCGTATCACAGCTCAGCCGGGCGGTGGAGTGGCGCGCCTCACACAGACCCCAACTCTCCGACTTAAGAGAAAGCGGCAGTATTGAACAGGATGCTGACATCGTCATCTTTATCTACCGCGACGAATTCTACTATCCCACCAAAGAGGACTGGCAAAAAGACCATCCTGAGGAAGAGTACCCCAGAGAACTAGCCGATATCATAGTTGCCAAGCACCGCAATGGGCCTACCGGTCAGATAAAGGCGCGTTTCCGACACAGCCTGACCAAGTTCGAAAATCTTACCAGGGCGGAGCCGAGCCTGTTATGAAACAACCAGGCTTCACACAAAATTGGCGATAGCCAGGTTTACTGATACTGAATCTACTAAAAGCTAAGTTTATTATGAAGCAATTAGACTTCAGTTCATTTCCGAATAGCTAAGTTGAATGATATTAAACTAATGAAGGGCTAAGTCTACATGGAGCAATTTAAAGGTTTCCCAGCCAGGATGAAGTTTACTCCGCTGCCCAATCTTTTTTTCAGCCAGCTCTTGCCGCAGATTGACGATATTGCCGAGTTGAAGGTAACCCTCCACATTTTTTGGTCGCTTTATGGCAAACGGGGCTACCCTCGTTTCACTACTTATCGGGAGCTGTTGGGTAATACAAGCCTGATGAGCAGCTTCAGAGAGGGAGAAAAACCGCCTGATGAAATACTGGGTGATACCCTGGAAATGGCAGTTAAACGAGGAACAATCCTGCATCTAGTATTAGATAGAGACGGAGCACCAGAAGACGTTTATTTCCTAAACACTGAGTCCGATAGACAGATTGTGGCTAAAATTCGGAACGGTGAGCTTGTCCTCGCCGGACTGAAAGCTGGAGGACAGGCTTATCCTGATATTGAGACCGAGCCGCCGCCTGATATCTTTACCCTTTATGAACAGAATATTGGTATGCTGACCCCGATGGTTGCTGAAGAATTGCGTGAGGCGGAGAAGCTCTATCCTCAAGGCTGGATTAGAGATGCCATTAAAGAGGCGGTTAATCAAAACATACGTAAAAAGAGCTATATTCTAGCAATTTTAGAACGCTGGTCAACAGAAGGTAAAAGAGATGGAACACATCGGCGAGATTTTAAAAAGGCAGACCCGGATAAATATATCAAAGGCAGATATGGACACATGGTCCAGCGCTGAAGCAGAAGAAGCCTCGGCAGGTCCAGCCTGCCCTATTTGTAAAGGGGCGGGATTTGTTCATCCTCTTCTGCCCTCGGGGAAACCTGATTTCAGCCAGGTTGTTCCCTGCTGCTGCACTCAGCAGGAACTAGATGAGGAACATCAGGCTCGTTTACAGCGATATAGCAACCTGGGCTCGCTGACTCACCTCACTTTTGATAGCCTACTCTCTCAAGGCAAAAGCGAGAATCCTATCAGTCAAGAGCGGTTTAGTCGTGCCTACGAGGCAGCCAAGGCATTTGCCACCGAGCCTAAAGGGTGGTTAGTCCTGACTGGTCCCAGTGGCTGTGGTAAGACTCATCTAGCCGCAGCTATTGCCAACCACTGTATAGCAAACAATTACCCTGTTTTCTATATCACAACCCCAGACCTTCTTGACCACCTGCGCTCTACCTTCAGCCCAAGTAGTGAAATGCCTTACGATAAGTTCTTTGAACAAGTACGCAGTGCTCCTCTACTAATCTTGGATGATTTAGGTGCTCAATCCGGCACTCCCTGGGCTAAGGAAAAACTGGACCAGTTGCTGAATCATCGCTTCAATAATCAACTACCTACGGTAATCGTTTCTATTGTCTCCGTTGAAGAGTTGGAGGATAGAATACGCACTCGCCTGGTTGCCTCCAACCTCTGCCAGATGTATGCCATTGATGAAGAACCGCCAGCCCTATTTACCTCTAGTTGGGCTCCTGAGTTTAAGCAGGAGAGAGACATGATTTTTGACAACTTTGATTGGAAGCGGGTTAATTTACCGATAGAACAGCGCCAAAATCTGGCAGCGGCGTACCGTTTAGCCGTTGACTTCGCCAAGTCACCCGGTGGTTGGCTAGTACTGCTAGGCGATAATGGCAGTGGCAAGACTCACCTGGCAGCAGCCATCGTTAACTATCGTTATCAAAATAAAAAACCGGCCTTATTTATTGTGGTGCCAGATTTCCTTGACCACCTACGTTCTGCCTTTAATCCGGAGAGTAAGATATCCTATGACCAGTTCTTTGAAAGTGTGAGGAGCACCCCATTGCTCGTCCTGGATGACTTTGGTAAGCAGACAACCACACCCTGGGCGCAGGAAAAGCTCTATCAGGTTATCAACTATCGCTACAATGCTAGGCTAGCAACTGTAGTTACCACCAACCACTCAATAGAAGAAATACGAGAAATTTACAGTCCCATAGCTTCTAGATTTGTTGACCCCAAAATAAGTACATTATTTAATATCACAGCTCCGAACTATTATTCTGGCGGGCCTGGTCAAAGGATGTCTCACGGTAGCAAGAAAGGGCGCTGGAGCTAGGTAGCGAGAAGTAAAGCTTGCATGGTCAGCAGTGTTTTAGTAAAATGAGGCAGTTTTTACCTAGAGAGAAGCCTTAGATATGATAAACCGTCCTGTCCTGGTTCTGAATCAGAGCTACGAGCCATTCAATATATGTCGTGTCCGGCGAGCAATAGTGCTAATTTATCAGGGTAAGGCTGGGATGTTGGAGAATGGGGTGGGCTTTATCCACTCAGCCAACAATATTTTCCCGATACCCTCGGTAATAAAACTGGACCGCATGATTAAGCGCCCCCGACTTGAGAGGAAGTTGACCCGCTTTGGCGTTTTCCACCGTGACGACTATACTTGCCAGTACTGCGGCCAGGAAGGCCGGGAGCTTACCCTAGACCACGTTATCCCACGATACCGCGGTGGCGAGCACACCTGGGAAAATGTGGTCAGCGCCTGTATCCCCTGCAACCGTCACAAGGCAGGCAGAACCCCACAGCAGGCCAGGATGAGATTAATCCATCAGCCCTGCCGACCACGCGGTAATACCAACTTTTTCATTTCTTACCACTATCTAAAGTACCTAAAGTACCGAAGCGAGTGGCAAAAATACCTGCCCCAGTGACCAGCTAATTAAGCCAGCGACACAAATATAACAAAACGATAGCAACGGCTTCTTGCCTCTTGAAATTCTGGTTAATGAGGACCTTTAACCCGGCCGCTTATTATTTGCCCGCTTATTACTAGTAGTCTCATTAAGAGTGGTAACCTCACTAAGGGGCAGTTCTACCCTGGCACCACTCTCCAGCTCAACCAACACCGTTTCCTTCAGAGGATTACCACCGATCACACTAGCCGCCCCCACAGCAGTAGAGACGCTCTGTCCTGCATTGGGCATTTTCGCCTTCATAGTGCGGTACTGCTCACACTCATAGCCCAGGCAGCACAGCAAGCGACCACAGATACCGGAAATCTTCATCGGGTTAAGGGGTAGATTCTGCTCTTTGGCCATCTTAATTGAAACCGGGCTAAGCTCACTCAGGAAAGTGGCACAACAAATAGACCGACCACAGCGGCCAAATCCACCCATCAGCTTGGTTTCATCCCTGGGTCCTATCTGCCGCAGCTCCACCCGTAGCTTCAGCCGGTTACTTAATTCCCGAACCAGCTCACGGAAATCAATTCTCCCCTCGGCGCTGAAGAAAATGGTAAGACGACTGCCATCAAGGTTATATTCAGCCGATAAGAGCTTCATCGGCAGCTTTAGCTTGCCAGTCAGCTCAGCACAAACGGTCAGAGCCTCTTTCCCCTTCTCCTCAAGTTTGCCAGCATGCTCTCTCTCCTCAGCCTCTGCCTTGCGCACCACCGGCCTGAGCGGCTTGGGTATCCCGTTAGCCTTCACCTGCGAAGGAATAACAACCACCCGTCCCAGCTCCAGACCACGGGCCGTCTCAACGACTACGCCGTCATTTACCTCCAGGTCAATACCTGATGTGTCAAAGTAATATACTCTACCAGCCCTTTTGAAACGGACACCAACAATATCAGCCATTCTAATCTCCCTGTTTCTTTTCCGCCAAAAATGGTTAGGTAACACCATTAGCCCCAACCATTCAGGGTTTTATCTTATAACCCGATCCCCTTGCCCCCTGGGCATACCAAGCATTAAAACCTCCAGCACCAAGCGCGGATTGGCATTCTGCTGTAGCTCATCTCCAGCCGCCTGAAGGCTACTGATAACAGCCCTTATCTCAACAAGGCTAAAATCTCTAGCCAGGTCAGCCAGTTTAGCTTCAAGGTCAACATTGGTGATAGCCTCACCGAAGCCAACCTTAACCAGTAGCAGGTCACGCCAGAAATCAAGCCACAAATCTAGTATCTCCCAAACTAAGCCCCGTCGCCGGCTAAACTGGTCAGCTAGCTCAGCAGCATAGGTAAAACGCTCCTCATAGTCACCAATGATTATGTCAAGTAACCTGTCCAGCCTTTCACTACGCTGCTCAAGCAAACTATCATCAAGGGCTGCCGATAATGCCCAACCGAAACAGCCATGGCACAGCCTGGCTAGGAGTTTTGCCTTTTGCGGCTCAATACCCCAGCAGCCACTAAGGGCAGTCTCCACCTCACCAGTCGCTATAGGAAGCAGTTCCAGCCTCTGGCAACGAGAGATTACCGTGGCTGGAAGGAGGCTGTCATTTGCCGTTAGCAGGATAAAGACTACCCTACCTACAGGCTCTTCCAGGGTCTTAAGCAGACAGTTAGCCGCTTCAATTGACAAGTGCTCAGCCCCATCAATAATAAATACCTTACACTTGCCCTCAAAGGGTGGCAAGTTGGCCTGGTGCTGCACCTGCCTAATCTGGTTGATACTGATCTCGGTCCTGGTTTTAGCCTCACCAGTGTTACCGGCAGAGGTCAAACCTATAATCTGGACATCAGCGTGCTTGGCCGAGCCTATTCTCTGGCATGAGCTACAGTCACCACAAGGCGGCTCAGATGCCTCACAGTTTAGCGCCTGAGCCAGATTTAGAGCCAGGGTCATCTTCCCTACATGAGGCGGGCCAGTAAAAAGATAGGCATGAGCAATAGCACCCTTCTCCAGGCTGCGCTGGAGTAATAATAGCGTCCTATCCTGTCCAACTACCTGCCACATGTACAAAGGTCTCCTGTCTTACTAGCTAAAGTAAATCACACCTGGCGAAGTCGTCAAAGGTCTCACGGCGCCGAATAAGACGCGCCTTACCTTCCTTCACTCCAACAATGGCTGGCTTGAGTGAGGCGTTATAATTACTCTGAAGTGGCAGGCAATAGGCACCACAATCAGGTATAGCTATAATATCGCCAGCTGAAACCAGTGGCAGACTAATATCTTCAACCAGTATATCGCCAGACTCACAGAACCTGCCAGCAATGGTAACCAGCCCCACTTCTTCTTCCAGCACCTTATTGGCTACCAACGCCTCATATTTAGCACCATAAAGGACGGGGCGAATATTATCCGCCATACCACCATCCACCGAGACATAGCACCTGATGCCGGGTATATCCTTGACCACGCCTACGCGGTATAGTGCTATCCCAGCCTGTCCCACTATTGCCCTTCCTGGCTCAATAGTAAGCATCGGTGGTGCCAGCTTTAAGAGCCGGCATTTACTGACCATCTTGGACACTATTGCCTCAGCATAAGTGGAGATGGGAGGTGCTGGAGAGTCCATGGTATACTGTATGGCAAAGCCACCACCGATATTGAGTTCCTCAAGCTCAAAGCCATGTTTTCGCTTCATCTCAGCAGCGAATTCAAGCACAACCTCAAGAGCCTCCTCATATGGCTGAACTTCAAAAATCAGAGAACCCAGGTGAAAGTGCAGCCCGACAAGGTTCAGGCTGGGGGCTGACATGGCTTCAGTCACCGCCCTATCGGCACTGAATAACGGGAAGCCAAACTTACCACCAAGAACGCCGGTAGTAATATGCTCATGGGTATGAGGGTCTACTCCGGGAGTCAGACGCAGCAGGATATCGGGTATATGGCCTGTCTCCTCAGCCATTTCACCCAGCCTATCAAGCTCGTCAAAGTTGTCAACTACAATGCGCCCAACATGATGCTTAAGAGCCAGCCTGATTTCCTCAGTTGATTTGTTATTACCGTGGAAATAAACCATATCCAAGGGGAAATCAACCGACCTGGCAGTGGCAAGCTCTCCGGCCGAGACTACATCCAGCCCCAGCCCCTCCTCGTTAAAGATAACCGCCAGAGCCCTATTCAAAAAGGCCTTGCTGGCATAAATGAGTGTAGTCTCGGAATAGCGCTGGCCAAACTCCGTTTTGAACTCGCGGCACTTGCTGCGCAGGCTAAACTCATCAAAGACATATAGAGGCGTACCAAACTCAACGGCTAACTCCACAGTGTCACAGCCGCTAACCACGAGGTGACCCTTTTCATTCACCTCAGCAGTTAATGGGAAGAGAGAAAGCTTAGCTACTTTAGTTCCCATTCCCCTTAATAATACCAATGCCCTAATATGAAGTCAATTTGCTGCCTTGAGACGGCACTACTTTACAGACGAAATCACTTCATTTACAATACCGTTGTTACCATGATTAAAGCAGTCTTTTTCGACCTCTATCAGACCCTAATCCGCTATGAACCACCGCGAGAAGAGCTTCAGGCGAGGGCACTCAACGATTTTGGCATCAAGGCAACCCCTGAGAGCCTCCGCCGACCTCTAACCATTGCCGATGAATTTATATATCAAGAACATGCCCGTCTTCCCATAGGTAAGCGCACCGATGAGGAAAAGAGAGCCCTGTATGCCCAATACCAAGGGATAGTGCTCAAGGAAGCTGGAATAGCATCTTCCAAGGAACTCATTATCGATGTCTTGAGCAAAATACAAAAATTCAAATTCTCTCTTGTCCTTTTTGATGATGTCCTGCCTGCCCTTTCAGAACTTAAGAGCAAAGGGCTAATCCTGGGTCTCATCTCAAATGTAGATCACGATATAGCCCCTCTCTGCCAAAAGCTAGGCTTAAGCCCACTACTTCAGATAGTGGTGACCTCACAAGACACCGGTTTTAACAAACCACACCCCGAGATATTTAAGGAGGCTGTAAGGCAAGCTAGCATCCAAGCTAAAGAGGCAATGTATGTTGGCGACCAGTACCAGATTGATATCATTGGAGCTAATGGCGCTGGCCTACATGGAGTGCTCCTTGACCGTAGCGGTTACTTTAACCAAATTACCGACTGCCTACGGATTCGGAGCCTTTCTCAGCTAGTAGAGCACCTGCCGTAGAAATCGGCTAAAGAGGTGATGCCTAATGTCTATATCCCTCAGCTTGAGGCAAGGGGGATTGAAGTAAACTATTAGAAGTCAGATGCGCCACCATCGCAGGAGGCAGAAATGGAACTTAAAAGCACAGCGTTTCAGGAAGGAGGGAGAATACCGGCAAAATACACCTGTGAGGGACAGGACATTTCGCCACCCCTTACCTGGGACGGGGTTCCCGAGCAGACCCAGTCCTTAGCTCTAATAATGGATGACCCGGATGCCCCGGTTGGGGTTTTTACCCACTGGGTCTTATTTAACATGCCACCTGATAGACTCCAGTTGCCAGAGGCGATATCTAATGAGTCCCAGCTCCCCAGCGACACCCTGCAGGGCAAGAATGACTTTGGCAGATTGGGCTACGGTGGCCCCTGTCCACCGCCAGGCTATCCTCACCGGTATCGCTTTACCCTTTATGCACTAGACCAGCAGCTCAAGCTGAAGGCAGGTGTCTCCAAGAAGCAGCTTCTTAATGCTATGCAGGGACACATCCTTGCCCAGGGTCAGCTCATTGGCACCTACCAGCGGTATATGTAATATGCCTTTCTAGGCTTGAGGCTCAGTCTGGCGTGCTCTGAACCAACGCCTAATCTCATCCAAGCTAGGTGGCGCTACATAGAATACCTGTATGTCCGATGGAAACTGAACCTGATGCCCTTCCCTCATCAGCAGCATCCCGGCCTCATCACTCCTGAGAGTCTTGTCTATCTTCTTAGCAATCTGGTCGTTTCTTCTTTTTTGAACCTCTATATATGACTGATAGACCTTGGCAATTGCCGCCTGGCTCTGTAGGCCAACCGCCAAGCATCTGCTCCAGTCCATAAACTCAGCCAGCAAGTCACCGTCCTCAATTGGCCGAAGCTTAGCCCCCTTATCCAAAACGCCCTTAACAATTCGGTGACTTCCCGTACCTAGCGCCTTAATGGCTTTGAGCCCCTTCTTACCACCGGTGGGTGTTAGCTCATGATATACTTTCTTCACCTGAGGCAGCTTCTCTTCCAGGTTTTTAAGTTGCGCCTGAACTTGGTCCCAGTACCGCTTAACCAGCTCCGAGAGGACAGGCTCAGGTTGCAGGGGCGTGAAAATAAGAGGCACAAAGAATAGTTTTCTGCCGGCTCTGAACTTACTAGCTAATGGCTTCTCTACCTTGCCCAATTGCTGTGACATGTTTTCCGTTGACCTCCATGTTAGAAGGGACTCCACAAAAGCTGTCTATAAAAAAGAGGATTGGTAGCGCATACCGGATTCGAACCGGTGATCTCCTCCTTGAGAGGGAGGTGTCCTAAACCCCTAGACGAATGCGCCACATAAACACCATGGCTGCCGAGCCTGGATTCGAACCAGGACTGGAGGATTCAAAGTCCTCTGTGCTACCATTACACAACTCGGCATAAGTCCGCTAGATTATAGTCCTTTCTTGATGGTGCCGAAGGTCGGACTCGAACCGACACGAAGGTTACCCTTCAACAGTTTTTGAGACTGTCGCGTCTACCTATTCCGCCACTTCGGCTAGAGCAGAAGATAAGACCCCGACCTTTCATCAACACTTGAAGCCTTGTGGTGCCGAGGCCCAGAATCGAACTGGGGACACGCGGATTTTCAGTCCGCTGCTCTACCAACTGAGCTACCTCGGCACAAGGATTATTGTAGCTGTTGGCAGTATGAGTGTCAAGAGAATGCTGCTGGAGCAGACCGG
>DAOWHE010000005.1 GCA_030641585.1 Dehalococcoidales bacterium
AGAGAGGCTTATATGGGGAGTCTAAGAGGGGCTAACGCCCCTCTTCCATAACCACCTCCCCCTCTCCTTCAAAGGAGAGGGGGATTAAGGGGGTGAAGTTGGTAAGTAATATCAAAAGGTTATGGAGGAGAAGAAGATGGACTGTGTTTTCTGTCAAATTGTATCCAAAAAGATACCTAGCGATATAGTTTATCAGGACGGGGAGGTACTCGCCTTCCGCGACATTAATCCCCAGGCACCGGTGCACCTACTTGTTATTCCCAAAAAACACATTGCTTCCCTGGCAGAGCTGGCTGAGGAAGAGCTCCCTTTAATGGGGCGTATGGTAAGTGTGGCAAGTAAGCTGGCTGAGAGGGAAGGCGTCTCTGAGAGCGGCTATCGCCTGGTAATAAACTGCGGCAGGGAAGGCGGACAGCTGGTGCCACATTTACACCTGCATCTTCTGGGCGGCAGGCAACTCCGAGGCCAGCTTGGCTAACTGCCGGCAGACTTCTTTGATGCCAGAAAGATAAGCAGCCCGGCGATACTCTTGGCATCACAGATAGCGCCCGAGGCGATAAGCTCTGGAATCTGGCTTAAAGGTATGCGGACTAATTCAATCTCCTCGGTGTCCTCGGCTTGGAGCTGGTTGGGGATAAGCTCAGTCGCCAGGAAGAGGTGAAGGTACTCGGTGCAGTAGCCTGGTGAGGTATAGAATCCACCCAACCTGTCCACTTTCTTCGGCAAATATCCGGTTTCCTCGCCAAGCTCCCTCTCAACAGTAGCGAGCGGGTCTTCGCCGGCTTCTATGCCGCCGGCCGGTATCTCTAGTAGCTCCTTCTCTACCGGTTTGCGAAACTGCTTGACCAGCAGCACATTGTCTTCAGCATCAATGGCTACTATAGCCACGCAGTCGCTGTGCTCTACAATCTCCCGTTTGGTCTCCCGGCCGCTGGCAAGCTTTACGGTATCAACCCGCAGTTTTACTGCTCGCCCGCTATAGACCGGCTGGCTGGCTAGCGTCTTCTCCACCAGGTTAAACTTTCACCTCAAGGTGGTAGACCAGGGCTACCTCATCACAGTTGGGAAACTGGGGGCAGAGGTAGCATTCACCCCAGACCTTGTGCGGCAGTTCAGATTTATCTACCAGAGAGAAGCCACACTTCTCAAAGAAAGCTGGCCGGTAGGTCAGGCAAAATACCGTAAGGATGCCAAGTCCCTTAGCCTCCCCAAGGCAGGCGGCTATTAGTTGGTCGCCGAGCCCATGTTTCTGGCTCTCTTCAGAGACCGCCAGTGACTTTATTTCAGCCAGGTCTCCCCAGTTAATATGCAGTGCGGCACAGGCAATTACCCGCTCATCTTGTCTCACCACAAAATAGTCCCTGATGTTTTCGTATATCTCACTTAAGGGTCGGGCTAGCATCTCGCCCTTGTCAGCAAAGTGGTTAATCAATTTATGTATCTGGGTGGCATCATTGATTTTAGCTTTCTCTACCTGGTAGGTCATAAGACTATCCTCTCAGCTTTTGCTCCAGAGAGCTGTAGAAAGAATTCTTGGGACGGATTCTTAAGAATCGGATTTTATTTAAGCTGTGCTTTACCGCAATCGTGGCACCACTTGATAGCGGTAAACCTATATGCCCATCAACACTTAAAGCCGCCTGATGAGTGGTGCTAATCTTGAGCTTGACTACGGCAGTGGGCGGCAGCACCAGGGCATAATCCGGACTGAGGTGGGGTAATATCGGTACCAGCAGGTACTCATCAGCCTGCGGATGGAGAATGGGGCCACCGGCAGCCAGTGAATAACCGGTACTGCCAGTGGCGGTGGCTGCAATGACTCCATCAGCCTGATAGGTGGTTAGCGGCTCATCATCAATGCTGGCAGTCACATAGATGATGCGGGCTATCTCTCCCCGCGCCACCACCACGTCATTTAGGGCGTAAAATATTCGGGCGCTCTTGTGTTCCTCATCATTAGCGATAAGCTCTACCTCAAGCATAGCTCGCTCATCAATCCAGCCTTCCCCGGCCAGCAGGGCAGGTAACTTAGTCATAACCTCATCGGTATTAAGTTCGGTCATAAATCCCAGTTTGCCCAGATTTATGCCGGTAATAGGAGTTGGCCGGGGAGCCACCGCCTGAGCCGTCCGCAAAATGGTGCCGTCACCGCCGATAGTCAGAATTAAGTCTGTGCCAGGTACTTGTTGCCTGAGTTGCTCACCTTCCCAGGCAGAGCATAGCCAAGTAGAAACGCCGCTTGAGCCTAAAAACTCAGCCACTTTCTTAGCCAGGGGAAGGGCGGCTTCATTCAATGGGTGGTAGATAACTCCGATTTTTTTCATGAGCTATAGTCTGCTTTCAAGGTCGTGCAGGCGACATCATTTCTGAGGACTTAAAAAAAAGTGTAGCATTGGCACTATTGGGTGTCAAGGTTGAGGGTCAGTTCACATTGGCTTATCTACGTCTGGCAATAAATATGGTCACCACGCCGATGGCGGCGATAGCAATAGCCCATATGGGAGCCAAGGCAATCCATCTTGCCAGGCCGATATTAGATAGCAGAATAAGAATGCCCACCAGAATAAAGACGGTACCTAAAATCTGAAGCCGGGGGTGGTGAACCCGTTTTGCCACCCTTTCACTCTTTTGCTTTCTAACCCTAGTCGGCGTTTCGTTTTTCTGGGCAGTATTGCGACCAATTTGCCTCATTCGCACTACCCCAAAGATGATGAGGGCAACCACGATGATGACGCCAATCTCCGGAAATCCCAATTTCATAATATAACTCCGCCCTTAACCTGGCTTATGGCCCTATAGCATAGCATATTTACTTAAAAAGATTAACAGGGAGAGAACCGGGCTCCTTTTAGGTTGTGACGGGGCTTACTAGCTCTGGTTCACCCACAGACTGGCGCCCTCTATAAATAAAGGAGACGACTAGCCGGGCATAGCGGAAGAATGCCTCTCTAAGCAGGGCCGCTTTCGCCAGGCTGTGGCGGCAAGTCCTGCCCCTCTATCGGAACAGCCAGCGCTTCTCTCTCCGCCCCCGACAATTTCCCCCAGTACTTTCCTCCATAAATAAAGGAGACGACAAGCAGGGCGGCTCCGGCTACAATAAGAACAATACAGAAAGTTTGTAGCGGGGTTAGAGAACTGCTAATTAGCTGCTGTAGCCATGTCTGGAGCAATGATGGCATATCAGCCCATGGTATTCTTGATTCGGCAAGATTCCTAGCGATGAAAATACCAATAAGCTCAAGTATCCCATAACTAAGGAAGATTATACCTAGAATGCGGCTGGTGCCTCTCACCTCACGACTGATGAGGATAATGCCCAGAATAGTTAGCAACATAAAGACGATTAGAATGCCGAAGCCAGTCTGGAAATAGCCAATATATTCCCTTGCCTCCCCAAGTGTTACCTCAGCTTCTGCCAGTGCCTCGGTAATATCCTGCCTACTCTGCTCAAGCTCTCCTTCGGCATCTGCCAGTGCACCGATTATATCCGTTCTCAAGTCCCCCAATACACTTTCATCTATCTCAAAGGTAGACGGGAGCGCATCAGCCATCTCCCCGAACTGCTCATCAAAGTACTGGTCAAGCTCGGTTTGAGATAAGCCAGCCAGCTCTGCCGGTGGTGATTCCAGAAAGATCTCTTTCAGGTTATCTCCCAGGGCATCCTTTACCGGCTCCAGCGAGACCGATAAATCTATATTCTGGCTAATACCCAGCAGGTAATCGAAGACGGGGGCGGCAACTATGCCCGCCTGTTCTCTCATCCATGGCTCAAGCTCAATAATGATTTCATCAACATACCCAACCAGATACTCCACCTCTTCAGGTATATCTTCTGAAGTCTGCTCATTGAGAAAATCCATTACTAAAGACGATAAATCAACATCTTCCAGCAAGGATGGTATGTCTATTTCATTCAACAAGGAGTCAACAAATTCCGAATCGAGGATGTTCTCCCTCATTAAAGAAACCAAGTCCAGGCTCTGGCTCATTCCCAGCATATAATCGAAGATATGGCCTGATACAGCGCTTATACGCTCCTTTATCAGTGGCTCCAGCCTGTCGATGATGTCAACCAGGTCAGCTTTTAACTCCCCGGTGAACTCTTCCGGAAGGTCTTCCTGGACGCTCTCGCTGCTAAGGTAAGCCTCCGCCAGTGAAGATATGTCAAGCTCATCCAGAAAGGAAGCAACGAATCCCGAGTTTAAGAAGGTTTCTCTCAATGAGAGGGCTAATTCGGGGCTCTCTTTCTTTCCCAGCAGGTAGTCATATGTAGAGTAAACGCTGGCATCCAGTTGCTCCTTTACCAGCGGTTCCAGCTTATCAATGGCATCAACCAGGGCAATCCTTATCTCCTCAGTGAACTCTTCCGGGAAATCTCCCTTGGAGACCTGCTCGTCAATAATTTCTTCTGTTAGCGCCGATACATCAAGGGCATCTATACGTGAGGTGACGAAGTCGGCGTTGAGCACCGTCATGTTTAGCGTAAGGGCTAGACCGAAAACGGTTAGGAATAGGAAAAGAAGGGACCTTAAAAGACCAGTGCCTAAACCCTTAAGGAAGCTCATTCTGCCAAGACCACCGTGCTATGAGTTAGAGCCATACCCACTAATACTACTACCGGCGTTCATCTAGTGTCAACTGGTATGGAAAATTCCCACTTTCTCTTGACAAGAGTGACTAAAAATGCTAGATTATTGTTTAGCAGTCTCAAGCTTAGATTGCTAATGGGAGGCTTTAGATGTTGTATCCCAGGGCGGCGACGATACTCAACTCCATTGCCAGGCAGTATATTTCCCGGGCACTACCGGTGTCGTCGGCGAGTGTTGTTGATGACTGTGGACTGGCGGTAAGCTCAGCTACTATCCGCAATGAGATGACGCTCTTAGAGGAGGAAGACTACATCTTTCGTCCTCATCATGCGGCTGGGAGTATACCTTCGGATAAGGGCTACCGGTATTATGTAGGAACACTAGAGAATGTTAAGCTTCCCTTGGCTGAGCAGCGCCTAATAAGCCACCTTTTTCACCAGGTGGAAAAAGAACTGGAGGAATGGCTAAATCTAGCGGTAACACTTATAGCTCAGCGGGTGCAAAATATAGCCATAGTTACTGTGCCCAGGCCAGCAGCCTGCCAGTTAAAGCATTTTGAGCTGGTTTTGCTGCATGATAATCTGGCGCTAGCTGTCCTTGTCTTTCGTGGGGCCAGGGTCAGACAGCAGCTAATAGCCTTTGAGAAGGCTACCTCTCAAGCTGATTTAGCCCTCATTACCAATAAGCTAAATGCTGCCTATTCCGGCTTGACCGGCTCGCACATCCGGGCAAAAAAGATGGCTCTCTCCCCTGCCGAGCGACAGGTGACTGATTGCCTGCTGGAGCTGATGAAGACTGAAGATGGGCAGGAGCATGAGGAGCTCTACATTGATGGTTTACACTTTATGTTTAACCAGCCGGAATTCAGCCGTGGCCAGCGGATGCTGAACCTGATGGAATTAGTTGAGCAAAGAAGACTGGTGGGGGTTGCAGTCCCTGAGGGTCTGGAAGGCCCCGGGGTGCGGGTAATTATCGGTCAGGAGAATAAGGCGGAGGTCATCCATGACTTGAGTGTCGTCATCAGCCGCTATGGTCTACCTGATGAGGCTGTCGGCACTATAGGTGTCATCGGACCTACTCGGATGCCCTATGCTCATGCCATTTCCACTGTAGGCTATTTATCATCGTTGATGAGCAGGCTGGTGGCCGAGCTTTATGGAGAAGGTACTCCTGTTGAGTCGAGCCCGCCCGAGGTCAATTGATAAGGAGTAGATGATAAAGGAGAGTTAAAGAGAGACAAGCCTCCCAAAATCTTATAGGGAGTTTAAGGGGGACGAAGTCCCTCTTAAACAATGGTTCCCCCTCCCTTGATAAGGGAGGGGATATTAGGGGGGAGGGTTCCCTAATAAGAAGCTAAAGAGGTGAGGTAGATAATAATGACGCAACAAGAGTCAGAAGATAGCCCAACCACCGAAGTAGAACAAGAGCTTGCTGAGATAGAGGATATAGAGGCATTAAAGAAGGCTCTGGCTGAGGAAAAGACCAAGGCGGAAAGCTATCTGGCTAATTGGCAGAGAGCCCAGGCTGATTTTATTAACTATAAGCGGCGCACTGAGCAGGCTAGGCAGGAGACGGGAAAGTTTGCCAATTCTTGCCTTATCCTTAGCCTGCTGCCTGTTCTTGACGATTTGGAGCGGGCTCTTGATTCTGTTCCTCCCCGCCTGAGAAAGCTTGCCTGGGTAGATGGCATCCGGCTCATTTGGCGCAAGTTCCGGGAAAGCCTTAAGGCACAGGGGCTTATGCCAATTGCGACAGAGGGTGAACCTTTTGACCCTAACCTACACGAAGCGGCGATGCGCACTAAGGGCAGAGAGGGGATAGTGACAAAGGAACTGCGAAAGGGCTACAAGCTACATGACAGGGTTCTTCGGGCAGCGGTGGTAGCTGTTGGTAGTGGTGAAAGGGCAGAGGAAACTATAACATCAGGATGAAGATATAAAGGGTTAAAAGACTCTTTGAGTTTGGGCAAACCCTTTACTTTATTTTAAGGAGGAATAGACGATGTCAAAGGTAATAGGCATTGACCTGGGGACGACTTTTTCGGTGGTCTCGGTGATGGAGGGAGGAGAGCCCACGATTATAGCTAACGCTGAGGGTGGTCGTATCACGCCATCGGTGGTGGCGGTGAGCAAGAGTGGTGAGCGCCTGGTCGGGCAGGTAGCCAGGCGTCAGGCTATCACCAACCCGGAGAATACTATCTTCAGCGTCAAGCGCTTGATGGGGCGAAAGTATGATGAGCCTTCGGTGGAGCGGGATAGAAAGTTACTACCTTTTAAGATAACCAAGGCAGCCAACGGTGATGCCAAGGTGGTAATGGGTAACCAAGAATATAGCCCGTCTGAAATCTCGGCGATGATTTTGCAAAAACTAAAGACAGACGCTGAGGCCTATCTGGGGGAGAAGGTCACTGAGGCAGTGATAACAACACCTGCCCATTTTAATGATAGTCAGCGCCAGGCAACCAAAGATGCTGGTCAGATAGCCGGGCTTAAGGTCTTAAGGATAATCAACGAACCAACCGCTGCCTCACTGGCCTATGGACTGGATAAAAAAAAGGACGAGACTATTGCTGTCTATGACCTCGGTGGTGGCACCTTTGATATATCCATCCTGGAACTGGGTGAGGGTACCTTTCAGGTCAAGTCAACCAACGGTGATACCCACCTCGGTGGTGATGATTTTGACCAGAGGGTTATGGACTGGCTAGTTAGCGAGTTCAAGA
>DAOWHE010000096.1 GCA_030641585.1 Dehalococcoidales bacterium
AGAACCACCTCTATAACCTCCTTGGCGAAGGGGGACATAAGCAGGATATTTACACCAAATGGCTTGCTCGTTTGCTGCTTGGTCAGGCGTATCTGCTCTCTTACCCAGTCTGGCTCGGCATTGCCGGCGCCAATAATACCCAATCCGCCAGCATTAGAAACAGCCGAGACAAGCTCAACTGTGGCCACATGAACCATCCCCCCTTGAATAATCGGATATTTAATGTTTAAGAGGTCACAAATAGCAGTTTTAAGCATTATGCCACCTTTTATTATTAACCGGTTTTCTTTTTCGGTTTCTTGGTCTCAATGACTTCCCTACCGGCATAGCTGCCACAGACAGGGCAAACATGGTGAGGTAGTTTAGGGCTATGGCATTGGGGGCAATCCTCCAGGGTTGGTGGAGTCAGTTTAAGGTGACCGCGCCTTTTCCCCTGGCGTGCCTTAGCCGTTTTTTGTTTTGGTAAAGCTGCCATAATCTACTCCATTTCCTTTAGTTTATTTACTACTACTTATTAGCCTGGCAAGTAAGCCTTGGCTCCTGATAGCAGCGGCTGGTAGTCAAAGATAAAGACTTTGCTCATGGTTTGTCTTTAAGCCCGACACAATCCTCCTGGCAGAGTGGCTTCATGGGAATAGCTATTAGACCGTACTGCCGAACTGCCTCAGTTAGGTCAAGAATATGATACTCATCAATAGTAAAACAGCCGGGTTCGTCCGGTAGGGCTAGCGGGGTACCACTGGATACATTTAAGGTAGGGAAATACTCCTCTTCAATACTTAGCTCCAGAGGATAGCTAAACAGGCTCAGACAGCGGCTGCAGCTAACTTTGACCTTGGTGTCCAGAGTAGCTTTGACCAGAATACCCCGGTTGGTGCGCATCAGCTTAATCTTACCATGAGCCGTGCTGCCATTGCCATCATTGCTGATGTCAACAGTGCCACTTAACTCATAATTTCGTACTGAGCCAATGGTTTCCTTAAGTAGCTGAGACACGTTAATTTGCATCACCTCTTACCCCGCTTCAGCTAGAGCCGACCCTTTATTATACCGAGAGCTCCATACTTACTGCAAATCTAGGGCAGAATGCGTATCAAATAACCAGTATTGACAACGCTAGAGAAAGCAGATTATAATCAAAAAACTAAAGGAGGTGAGTCAAGTGGCGGCAAAGGCTTTCGTCCTGATTGAAACAGCAGTCGGAAAAACTAGAGTGGTGTTTGCTTCCCTCGGCCAGGTAGAGGGTATAAAGTCAGTGGATACCGTTACCGGACCCTATGATATTATAGCTACTATAGAAGCAGAAACTCTAAGTGACATCGGCGATGTGGTCACCGGTAAAATCCATGCCGTTGATGGCATCTCCAGGACGGTCACCTGCTTGGTAGTATGAGCTGTAGTTACCTTTACATTCTTTCCGGTACTGTCATCCCCATAAGGTGAAGGGTCTTGGCCAAGACGAGCCTGGCGGCGACGACCAGCTTGAGGCGAGCTTTGGTCATTACCTCATCCTCTTCGGAGATAACTCGGCACTGCTTATAGAAGCTGTGGAACACGGTAGCCAGTTCTTGGGCATAGTAGGCAAGATGATGGGGCTCCAGCATGTGGGCTATTGACTCAACTACCTCAGGCAGCAGCAGCATCTTGCGTATTAGGGTTAGCTCAGGCTCGCTGGAAAGTTTGGCGACATCCCCGTCATGATAGTCAATCTGCCTCTGCCGGGCAAGACGAAGGATACTGGCAATGCGGGCGTAGGCATACTGGACGTAGTAGACAGGGTTGTCGGCTGACTCCCTTTTG
Source organism: Dehalococcoidales bacterium (assembly GCA_030641585.1). Lineage (GTDB taxonomy): Bacteria > Chloroflexota > Dehalococcoidia > Dehalococcoidales > ARS1013 > ARS1013. The sequence continues at coordinate 1,801 of DAOWHE010000096.1, forward strand.
GCTAGCTCCAGGTCAAAGTCCATCTGGCTATCAGCCGAGCGGGCGAGGAAGAAGAAACGGCAGGCGTCAGCTCCCACCTCCTCTACCACCTCGCGCAGGATGATAAGCTCTCCGCTACGCTTGGATATGCGAACCGGCTCGCCACCACGACGCAGGGTTACCATCTGGGAGATGATTATCTTAAGCCGCTCAGGGTTAATGCCTAAGGCACCAACCACGGCCTTCATTCTGGATACATGGCCCTGGTGGTCAGCCCCCCAGATATTAATCACCTGGTCAAACTTGCGCTCTACGAATTTGTTGTAGTGATAGGCAATATCAGCGGCAAAGTAGGTCGGGGAACCGTCACTGCGCACCACGACATTATCCTTATCCTCACCCAGGGCAGTGGATACAAACCAGGTAGCCGACTCCTTTTCCACAAGATAACCCCCCTGGTGCAGTGGTGACATCGCTTTCTTAAAGCCTCCGTTATCATATAGGCTCCGCTCACTGAACCAGTTATCAAAGCTCACCCCTAATAGCTCAAGGTCGCTTTTGATTTGGCTCATTATCTTTTTAAGACCTATTTGCTTCAGTTGTGATGTTGCCTCTGGCTCTGGCAGGGCAAGAAACCTGTCCCCCTCCTCGGCAATAAGCTCCTTAGCCAGCTCAACCATGTAGTTGCCGAAGTAGCCTTCGGAGGGCATCTCAGCCGGGGTGCCCAGTGACTGCTGGTAGCGAGCGTAGAGTGAGCGACCAAAAGCGTCTATCTGAGAGCCGGCGTCATTAATGTAGTATTCCTTCTCAACACTAAAGCCAGCGGCAGTAAGAACATTAGCCAGAGCGCTGCCCAGAATAGCGCCACGGCCATGCCCGACATGCAGCGGCCCGGTGGGATTGACACTGACAAATTCTATCTGTACCCGGCTCCCCTGACCCATGTCAATATTACCGTAAGAATCAGCAGCCGACAGGATATAGCTCACCTGCTGGGTGAGCCAGTCGCTTTTGAGGGTGAAATTAATAAAGCCCGGTGGTGCGGCGGCAACATGAGCAATCTCAGGGGTAGGGGCTATGAACTCGGCTATGCTACTGGCTATAGCTAGCGGGCTTAGTCCAGTTGACCGGGCTAGTTTTAATGGTAAGCTTGAGGCGTAGTCACCATGTTCTGGCTTCTGGGGGTGCTCTACCACAACATCAGGCAGGCTGAGAGAAGGCAGTTTGCCCGATTCTTGAGCCTTTACTGCCGCCTGTTTTAGCAGGTCTACAAGCTTTTGCTTGACCATTATCATGTCGCTCATTATGCCCAGATTATAGCACAGTGCTGGTTAAAAAGGGATAAGCCACACCTATACCTTATCTATTCACCCTAGCTCATCTCCCCAGCTTCTGTTGTCCACACCCTAGCCAGCTCTTTAGCCAGCAGGGCGTGTTCGGGTTTTTCTAAAGTCTTGTCTTTTTCAAAGAGCCTTATCGCCTCACCGCGGGCCAGCTCCAGCAGGGCTACGTCGGAGAGCTTGGCCATACGCAGGTCGGGCAGGCCGCTCTGCCGCGTGCCAAAGAATTCCCCGGGGCCTCGTAATTTTAAGTCCTCCTCAGCCAGTTGAAATCCATCATGAGTCTTCTCTATTAT
>DAOWHE010000035.1 GCA_030641585.1 Dehalococcoidales bacterium
ATCCATATCAAAGCCGTAGACACTCGTCAGAGCGCCATCATAACTGCTACCCTGCTTGAAGGTGCCAAGCAGTTCATACATCCTGTCCTGTCCGAAGTTACTAATGAGAAACTCAACCAGGCTATAGCTTTGAGCATAAGCAAGATAGGTCTGCCCGGCAAAGGCTGAAAAGGGGCTTGCCAGACTCCGCACCGAGATAAAACTGTTCTGGGCTACCCCCTGTTTTAGATAGTTTACATATATTGCTTCCAGCTCCCCCTCAGCATACATGGACAGCCCCTCATTAAGCCAGGTAGGCAAGGAATTATAGGGGTTAAAGGTCATCTGGTGCGTCACCAGATGCGCCAGTTCATGGACAGTTACCCTCCTACCCCACCGAAGATTATCCGGGGCTATGCCCATAGCGATAACCCCGTAGCCAGTATGAGCCACTCCTCCAGTCCATTCCTGAGGGAAAATCATCGCCTCTCGTAGCTCCTGGGCACTGGCGTAGATATAGAGCCTGACCGGCTTGGTAAGGCGGGCTCCGGTATCCTCAGCTAGCCGAGTCAGCGCTTCTTGAGCCGCAGCCATTATCTCCTGGGCAAAGGAATCATCACCCTGATACCAGTACAGGGTTAGCTCACCCTCAGCTAAACTCTGCCATAAATAGCGATTATCATCAAACCAAACAGTAGCCGGAGCCGTACTAACCTTGTCATCATTAGCATCGGTTACTGTCCACCAGTAGTCCACAATAGCCCCCGGCGGTAGTCCTCCAGTTTTCCTCATATCCCAGTGCCAGCTAACACTTACGCTGGGCGCAGGGGTAAACCCAATGTGGACCTCACTGGTTACCTGAGCAAAGTTGTCCCGCTCAACCTGGTAGTGGAGACGAATATCAGTGATATTTAGCGCGCTCTCGGCTGACAAACTGAAGCTAAGCTGGGTAGGGAATTCTGCTGTTGCCGAGCTTTCCAGTATTGCTGGCCCGGTCTGGGCTTGAACCGAGATGTTACTTACTACTGACAGCAGCAGGCCAATGACCAGCACTAAAATACCGGTCTTCCTAATCATCTTCTCTGCCCAGACCTGACCTGAGGTAGGCAGTGATAAAGCCGTCCAGGTCCCCACCCAAGACTGCCTCGGTATCACCTGTTTGATAATCAGTGCGGTGGTCTTTTACCATCTTATATGGATGAAGAACATAGCTTCTTATCTGGTTACCCCAACCAGCAACTATGCGCTCCCCCTTAAGTTTGGCTCTTTCCTCTTCTCTTCTGGCCAACTCTAACTTTAACAGACGAGCTTGAAGAATTTTTAAAGCAATCTCCTTGTTCTGGTACTGAGAGCGCTCACTCTGGCAGGTGACCGCGAGCCCTGTTGGCAAGTAAGTGAGCCTAACAGCACTGCTTGTCTTCTGCATGTGCTGTCCCCCAGGCCCGCTGGCCCTGAACGTTTCAACCTTCAAATCATCAGGCGCTATCTTGATACTGACATCTTCCTCGGCTTGAGGCAACACCTCCACCAGGGCAAAAGAGGTATGCCGGGCATGGTCAGCATCAAAGGGGGAAAGACGGACCAGCCGGTGAACACCATGCTCCGATTTTAGATAACCAAAGACATGCTCCCCGCTAACCTCAACAAGGGCACTCTTTATGCCAGCCTCTTCACCCGTAGAAGTATCCAATACCTCAGCCTGATAACCACGGCGCTCGGCCCAGCGAAGATACATTCTGAGTAACATCTGCGCCCAGTCCTGGGACTCGGTGCCGCCAGCCCCAGCGTGAATAGCTAGTATGGCATTTCTGGTATCATACTCACTACTAAAAGCCATCTCCAGTTCAAGTTCATCAAGATGGGAGGCAATCTGGCCTAAACGAGACCGAATCTCAGCTTCAAGTGAAGCGTCCTCTTCCTCCTCCACCAAAGAAATTAATTCATTAATGTCAGTTGCTTCTTTCTCCAGCCCTCGCCATACATCTACCAGCTTCTTTGCCTCAGCTAAGCGCCGCATAACCTTCTGTGCTTCGGTCTGGTCCAGCCAGAACTCAGGCTGGGCTGAGAGCTTCTCCAGCCTGGTTATTTCCTCTTCCCTGGCCGCAATGTCAAAGATGCACCAGTGACATAGAGATTCTTGCCTGTAAATCTTTTAGTTTGTCCTTTGACTCCTGCATCCGGCCTCTCCAGAAATTATTCTAGTTAAATAAATTCCCCTGATAGCTAAACTCAGGTGCTACCAAATCTTTTTCCTGCTTAAGGCTTCCCCCGGCCACTAGATGGGCAAGCCGAGTCGGTTCCGGTAAGCGATAGCCCCCACAGCACTCCAATACCCAGTAGATGGCGTTCTCCAGGTTAATCTTATGACCTATGGAAACATAGACAGGCTTCACGCCAAGCCTGGTTCGTAAAGCCACTCCTATAATCTCACCCTTGTCCATCACTTCACTATAGCTTCCCGGTTTATCGCCGGGTAGGCGGTGGCTGCCACAGAGCCTGGATTTAGCACAGCCAATTGTCGGCGTATCCAAGAAAAGCCCTAAGTGGCAGGCGAGGCCTATTCGTCGGGGGTGAGCAACTCCCTGTCCGTCAACCAAAATGAGGTCAGGGGTGAGTGAGAGTTTCTGACAGGCGGCTAGTATTAAGGGTAATTCCCTGAAAGAGAGAAGCCCCGGGATATAGGGAAAATCAAGTTCCCCTTGAGCTACTGCCGTTTCTACCAGTCTAAGCCCAGGATAGCTTAAGACGACAACGGCCGCTTGAGCCATTCCTTGAGCCTTACCGGCGGCAATATCCACCCCGGCAATAAAGCGCGGACTGATGACTCGCCCACTTCGGAATACCTGGACTTGGAGCCGCCGCTGCATATCCAGAGCCTGGTCAATATTAAGCTGCCAATCGTGTAGTCTCTCTATTTTCACACCCCCAATTATAGCGAACGGAGTAGCTTCACCGCAAATATGTTTGACCTTCGCTACATAAAAGCTAACTACTCAAATGCTGTTGACAGCCAGATAGTAATAGTGCATAATAACCAGAAGGAAGAATAGACAAGAATGGTAAAGATTAGACTACGAAGAATGGGCGCCCCCAGAAAGCCAAGCTATCGACTGGTAGTAGCTGATGCCCGCTCACCCCGCAATGGAGCTTTCATTAGCATTATTGGGCATTATAACCCACTGACCGACCCGGCAACAGTAGTTATTGATGAAGAAAAGGCACTATACTGGCTAAAAAATGGAGCTCAACCTACAGATACCGCCGCCAGACTACTAGCCAAGGCAGGCATTATGGAAAAGTTTAAGTCACCAAAGGAGAAAACATGAAAGACCTAATCGAGTACATCGCCAAGTCTCTTGTTGACGCACCTGATGATGTGGTAGTCACTGAGGAGGAGGGAGAGGAAGGCTTAACGCTTAAATTACAAGTCGCTGAGGAAGATAAGGGAAGGATAATCGGCAAGCAGGGTCGGATAGCTCAAGCTATGCGTACCCTGATTAGGGTAAAGGCAGCCAAAGCTGGCACTAGAGTCAGTCTTGAGATTATCTAAAATAGCCCCCAAAAGGTCATCTATCCAAGGTAACGAGCCGCGATTTTGCCCCAGCAAAATTTATTTGGCGGCGGCCCTCGTTTTGGGCTCTAGCCGGGTTATCTTTTTTCATTGCATTCGCTATTAATCTGAGCAAAGGCAAAATAGCCCGCCAGAATCAGAAAATGGGGTTAATCACTAATCGATGACTAATGGCAGCGCTAGCTGCCATCTGATAACCGGCTTTAGATTTCCGGCCTTCTTTTTCTTCTCCGCCTTGCCGCCACCTTGAGGCGAATCATCGAACGGCGCATTGCCGCCTCAGCCCGAGCGGCATCTACTCCGGGCACATACTTTTCGGCGAGGTGCTGCTCAGCACGGCGTTTGGCTTCCTCAGCCCGAGCTATATCTATCTCCTCAGCCCTCTCAGCAGTATCAGCTAAGATTATCACCCGGTCGGGTCGCACCTCAAGAAAACCGCCAGAAACGACCAAGCTGAACTCATCGCTGCCCTTCCTGGCTATCAGCTCACCGGACTCAAGCATGGTCATCAAAGGGGTATGATGTGGCAGAATCCCCAGCTGACCCAAAACGCCCGGGGCAATAACCATATCCACATCATCAGAATATACCGCCCGTTCCGCAGTAACAATATCAAGCCTTAGAGTAGTCACTCAAGTTCACCTACTTTTGATAGTAATTCCCTGCCTATGCCTCAAGCTTCTCGGCTGCCTCCACTGCCTCATCAATAGTGCCTACCATATAAAACGCCTGCTCAGGCAAGCCGTCATGTTTACCTTCCAGGATTTCCTTAAAGCCGCGCACCGTTTCAGCTATCGGTACATACTTGCCTGGCCTGTCGGTAAAGACCTCGGTAACAAACATGGGCTGGGTTAAGAAGCGCTGTATCTTACGAGCCCGAGCCACAGTAAGCTTATCTTCCTCACTGAGCTCCTCCATACCCAGGATAGCAATTACATCCTGAAGGTCTTTATAGCGTTGCAACATCCGCTGCACTTCCCGCGCCGTTTTATAGTGTTCCTCACCGACAAATTCAGGGGCAAGAATACGGGAGGTTGAGGTCAGCGGGTCAACCGCCGGATACAGACCCTGTTCAGCCAGAGACCTCTCCAGAGCAATAACAGCATCAAGGTGACCGAAAGTGGCCACCACGCCGGGGTCAGTATAATCATCAGCCGGGACATAAATTGCCTGGAAAGAGGTGATTGAGCCCTGCTTGGTTGAGGTAATTCTCTCTTGAAGCTCACCCATTTCCGTGGCTAGAGTTGGCTGATAGCCCACTGCTGAGGGCATGCGCCCCAGTAGAGCCGAGACCTCCATACCAGCCAGAGTATAGCGGTAGATATTATCAATAAACAGCAGAACATCCTGACGCTCCTCGTCACGGAAGTATTCCGCCATGGTCAAGCCGGTCAGCGCAACACGGAGGCGAACCGCTGGCATCTCGTTCATCTGGCCAAAGACCAAGACTGTCTTGTCAATTACCCCGGACTGCTTCATTTCATTCCACAGGTCATTACCCTCACGAGACCTCTCGCCAACACCAGCAAAAACAGAGAAACCACCATGCTCAGTGGCAATATTACGGATAAGCTCCATGATGATGACCGTCTTGCCAACGCCGGCGCCACCGTAGGCACCTATCTTACCACCCCTGGCAAAGGGGGTAATAAGATCAATAACCTTAAGTCCTGTCTCCAGCATCTGGGTGGTTGTCTCCTGCTCATCAAATGCTGGTGGAGTCCGATGAATCGCCCAATGTTCATCAGTCTTAACCGCTCCCAGGTCATCCAGTGGCTGCCCCATAACATTGAAAATCCGACCCAAGGTGGCCTTGCCCACCGGCACAGTAATCGGCGCCCCGGTATCTATTGCCTCAGCGCCACGCTCCAGCCCGTCTGTCGGCAGCAGTGACAGGCATCTCACCCGGTTATTACCAACATGCCCCTGAACCTCAAGCACCAGCTTTGAGCCGTCCCTGGGAATTTCAATAGCATTAAAAAGTGCCGGTAGTTCATCAGGGGGGAACTCAATATCAACTACTGTCCCGATAACCTGAGCCACTTTGCCCTTAACCTGAATCCCTTTTCCTTTAACCATAATAACCCCCTCTCCTAAGCCAGAGCCGCAGCACCACCGGTAATGTCAAGGAGTTCACTAGTAATCATCTCCTGACGCGCCTTATTGTACATCAGGGTTAAATCGTCAATAAGCTCACTGGCATTATCGGTAGCATTTCGCATGGCTACCATTCTAGCCGACTGCTCACTGGCAATAGACTCTAAAATTGCATGATATACCTGCATCTCTATAAAACGAGGCAGGAGCTCGCCTAAGACCGAAACCGGGTTCGGTTCATATATGTATTCTACATTCTGGGCGGCGGGTATAGGTGCCGGCTCAGTCGGCAGTATCTTCTCTAAAACCGGCTGCTGGGCCATGGTAGAGATAAAGCGGGTATAACCCAGATAGACCTCATCAACGGCACCACTACTAAAGTCATCAATAATAATACGGGAGATAGGCAGGGTATCAAGTAGGCTGGGGCGGTCACCAAGCCCGCTAAACTCAGCAACAATATCCTGACCACTGCGTCTCATAAAATCAAACCCCTTGCGGCCGACAGTAATAAGTTTGACCGCCGCCTCCTGCTCCGGTATGAAGCTGGCTGCTTTCCGATTGATATTACCAACCAGCCCGCCGCAAAGGCCCCGGTCAGGGGTAATATGCGCCACCGCAATCCTGGTTACCGGCCGGCGCTGGAGCAAAGGGTGTAGTGCCTTACCCTCCATAGGCAGTGCCGCCAGGGCAGCTATCACCTGGGTTATCTTCTCTGAATAGGGCCGTCCAGCTAAACCGCGCTCCTGCGCCCGCCTCATTCTTGAGGCAGCAATCATCTCCATAGCCTTGGTAATCTTGGCTATGTTGCTGACACCCCGTATCCGCTGTCGGATTAAGCGAATATTAGCCAATTTCTAAGCTACTCCCCTTATCCCGCTAGGTAGCCCTTTTTAAACTCACTAATAGCTGCCTTTAGAGCCTTTTCAGTCTCGGGATTTATGTCCTTTTCCTTGGCGATTGCCTTACCTATCTTCGGGTATCTGGCTTCCATAAACCTATAGAAGTTGGTTTCAAAATCAACTGCTTTATTTACCGGCACATCATCAATGTAGCCGTTGATAGCGGCATACAGGACCATGACTTGATTCTCCAATGGCATAGGAACAAACTGAGGCTGCTTTAATATTTCAGTAATGCGCTGACCGCGGTCAATCTGAGCCCTGGTGGCTTTATCAAGTTCGGTGGTGCCGAACTGAGCAAAGGCAGCCAGCTCCCGGTACTGGGCCATCTCCAGCTTGAGCTTACCGGCTACCTTTTTCATTGCCTTGGTCTGGGCGGCACTGCCCACCCGGGAGACCGATAAGCCAACATTGACCGCTGGCCTGATACCAGCATTAAACAGGTCTGGCTCCACATAAATCTGACCGTCAGTAATAGAGATAACATTGGTTGGAATATAGGCGGCAACATCACCGGCCTGCGTTTCAATTATAGGTAAAGCGGTAAAAGAACCCCCGCCATTCTCTTCATTCATTTTCGCCGACCTCTCCAGCAAGCGGCTGTGCAGATAGAATATGTCACCGGGATAGGCTTCCCGCCCCGGTGGCCGGCGCAGCAGTAGCGATAGCTGACGATAAGCCCAGCCATGTTTGGAAAGGTCGTCATAGACAATTAAGGCATCCTTACCCTGCTCCATAAACTCCTCGCCAATGGCACAGCCGGCATAGGGAGCCAGATATTGCAGGGCGACCGACTCGGAGGCATTGGCGGCGACAACGATGGTATGCTCCATAGCGCCGTGAGATTCCAGGTTGGCTACTACCTGGGCTACCTTAGACGCCTTCTGGCCAATGGCAACATAGATGCAGATTAAATCACCACCCTTTTGACTAATAATGGTATCAAGGGCAATGGCTGTTTTCCCAGTGGAACGGTCACCGATGATGAGTTCCCTCTGCCCACGACCGATTGGAATCATGCTATCTATCGCCTTAATACCCGTCTGTACCGGCGTATCCACCGACTTGCGGGCGACCACGTTGGGGGCAACCCGCTCAAGCGGTCGAACCTTTTCATACTTTAGCTTACCCTTACCGTCTATCGGATGACCCAGGGGGTTAATTACCCGACCGATAAGAGCCTGGCCAACCGGCACCTCAGCGATGCGTCCGGTGCAGCGCACCTCATCGCCCTCTTTAATACCGCTATCATCGCCAAGGATAACTGCGGCCACACTGTCCTCCTCCAGGTTGAGGGCAATGCCCAAAACATCGTCAGGGAACTGAAGTAGCTCATTATACTTGGCCGCCGCCAGTCCCTGAATTCTGGCAATACCATCGCCAACCTCAACCACGGTGCCCACATCCACCATGGTTACTTGAGCGCCAAACTGCTCAATCTGCGCTTTAATAACAGAAACTATATCCCTTCCTCTAGCTGTCACCTAAGCTACCTCCTTGCCAACTTCCTCTTTAAAGCCTGTCTTAAACCATTCCCTTTTTTAGAGCGGCCAGTTTACAACAAGTGCTGCCATCAATTAACTTACCAGCAACTCTGGCAACGAAGCCGCCGATTATGCCAGGATCTACTTTAAGCTTAAGCACTATTTTTTTGCCAACTATATCACCCAGGCGCTGGCTTAACTTTAGCTTAGCCTCATCATCAAGCGGAACAGCCGTAGTAACCTCAGCCTGTTCAATGCCACGGCGGCTATCCAGTAGGCGCCGATACTCATCGGCAATATCAGCCAGCATATCCAACCTGTCTTTGGTGAGTAACAGGTAAACCAAGTTTAGCACTAGAGGGTCTATATCTGTCAGTTTCTCGGCTAACAGTTTGGCTTTATCCTCAAAATGAACCTTTGGACTTCCCAGATATGCGGCAATCGTTGCATCCTGACCCAGATGGGCAACTTTCCCCAGGTCAGACTGCCACCGGTCTAATTCCTTCTTCTCTAGAGCAATCTCAAATATTGCCTCTGCGTAGCGCCTGGCAGAAACTCTTCTAGCCATCAATATCTCCCCGAGTAAAACGCTAACCCTTTTTCAGACTGGAACTCTCTTTAAGCACCTTGTCAATAAGCTGGCGATGTGCTTCCTTATCCAGTGAGCGGTCAATGACCTTCTCGGCGGCTAGTATGGTTAAGTCAGCAAACTCCTTGCGCAGCTCACCAATAGCCTCATCCCGCTCTCGCTGAATCTCAACCCGTGCCCTGGCGATAAGGGTTTCGGCGTCCTGTCTAGCTTCCTCCTGTGCTTTGTGCTCTATTTCCTCGCCAGTTTTAAGCGCCCGGTCTATTGCTTTCTGTCCTTCTCTACTGGCCTCTGCAATACGCTTCTCAGCTTCCTGCTCAGCACGAGCCGCCTGCTGCTTGATATATTCAGTCTGCTCGATGCTCTCCTTAATTTTTCGGGAGCGCTCATCAAACATTCTCATAAGCGGCTTATAAGCCACCAGGTACAAAAGACCAAACAGGATGGTAAAATTTATGACCTGTGCTATCAGCGTTGGCAGACTTATGCCGAGGCCAGCCAGACCTTCCATTTTTCAGCCTCCCATAGCTTAAATAATAAAAAATTGGTGTGTCACTACCATTAGGCAGAAAGTACCGCCAGCAGCACCATACCAGCAACAAATGTTGCCCCTAATATAGCTGCTCCGATAATAATACCTATGGATAAAGGAATACCATCTTGGTCCATAATAGCCCTCCTAATTCTTAACTAGACAATCATAGCCAGGATAATGGCTACAATCAGGACGTAAATGCCGATAGCCTCAGCGAGACCGGCAATCAGAATCATGTTGGTAAATATAGGCCCCCTCGCCTCAGGGTTACGGGCTACCCCCTGCAAAGCGGCAAAACCAATAAGTCCAAGGGCCAGGGCTGGCCCCAACATCCCCAGACCAACCGCAACCCCTATCGCCAGCATTTTCATTACTTCTGCATCCATTCTCAACCTCCTTCATAAAGTATTTTATTAGCCTATCAATAGCAAACTCCCAGCTCAGTGTGCCTCTTCCTCATGAGGCGCCACGGCAAGGGTAAGAAAGATAAGGGTCAAGCCACCAAAGATAAGAGCCTGGATAAAGCCGATAAGCAGCTCCAGCCCATAAAACGGCAAGGCAAACAGCCATGGTACAAGGAAAGCGGCTACCAAAAGCAGAATTTCCCCAGCGGTCATATTACCAAAAAGACGGAAGGTGAGACTGATAATACGGATAAATTCACTCAGTCCTTCTACAAAGCCGGTAAAAATGCTAATCGACCCGGAGAATAACCCAAGCAAACCGGCCTTAAACTTGCCTTTAAATACCTGGCGGACGCCAGCCAAGAACTCCCTGACATTAATAAACTTGCTTAGGTAACGGAGGCCAAGTGTCCTTAGGCCAAAGAACTCAACAAAGACGAAAGAAGCCAGAGCCAGCGCCAGAGGCATATTAATATCGGTATTGGCCGGCCGAAGTAAATGTGCCTCACCCTCGGCAGTGTGCACAGTTATTGAGCCAAAACCAGGCAGTAGGCCGAGCCAGGCGTTAAAGCCGACAAAGAGAAAAATGGTAGCTACTATCGGGAAGAACTTGCGCCCATTTTCCTCGCCGGCAACGCTGCGGCAGAGGTCATAAAGCCAGCCAAGCAGAAATTCAAAGGCAGCCTGTAACCTGCCTGGGATAAGTTTCATGCGGCGAGTAACCGCATAAGAAAACCCGACCAAGAAAATAATGGTAATCCAGGCAGCAAGAATAGTGTTAGTAATTGGGAAGTTAAACAGATGGAAGACTTCTTCCGCCGGCAACTTAGGCTCCGGCTTGGGAACACTAAGCCAGCTCGGCAATCCTAAATCACCGAACATGCTCTTACCCAGAGGACCAATAGCAAAGCCGACTACCAGAAGAACAAGAAAAACAACTAAAATGCCAGTCAAAACAGGGGGGGAGCAACCCAGATAACGCCGTTTAGGCACTAACCATCCTCCTTGTTCTGTTTGTTTCTAATGAGAGGCAGAAACATCTGATAAACACCGTAACCAGCAACAATAATGCCCAGAATTAGACCAGCTATGACAAAAAGAGGCTTGGTATTAAATTTATTATCCAGCCATAGACCGCCAAGCACACCCAATAGAATTGAGGTAGCAACATACCACCCGACACCTAGCAGCCTTAGCGCTGCTTGCCACCGACGCATACCAGCCTCAAATTCTTAAGGAGTAAGCATATCAAAACCGCCCCATTCAAGTCAAGCCACCACCTGGTAATAGCATATAACCACCGTCTCTTTGGTCATTAAAAAGCCTCAGAACTATGAGTTCCAAGGCTTTTTGATTAGCCACTATGCCTTAATCTATGGTTGTTACCACCTTAAATGTGTTCCTGGCTGAAAAGGCG
>DAOWHE010000080.1 GCA_030641585.1 Dehalococcoidales bacterium
AGAATGCCGGCTCTTGTCCATGCCCAGCTGGTAAATGCCTCTTCCTTCCTCGGCCGCAGCACAAGCCAGATTAGGGGTAGTATTACTGCTGAGGTAAGTAGAAGCGGCGTAAGTAGGTTAAGGTCAATGTGAGGTTCAAGGGTAGATAGCAAATCTGGATTGCGACTAAGAATGAACATGAGTGTCCAAATCAGCCCAAAGTAGGTAAGCGGTGGCACCTTTGAGGTAGCCACCATTCTGTAGAATTCAAGAACAGCTAGTACTCCCCAGCTTGCCACAAATATGGTGAACCAGGGCAGTGGCTCCTCAAACCAGACAGCAGCTACCAGGAGAGGCGGGAGAGCAAGTGCTGTGATAAGCCTTTTCTTAACCATGGTCTTATAATCCGCCGAAGCGCCTTCGTCGCTTGCTGTAGGCGATTAGTGCCTTCTCAAGCTCTTTAGTATTAAAGTCAGGCCACAGCACTTTGGTGAAGTAGTATTCGCTGTAGGCTGATTGCCACAGCAGGAAGTTACTGAGGCGCAGCTCGCTGCCAGTCCGAATGACCAGGTCAACATCGGGTAATCCGGCGGTATAGAGATAATTGCTGAATAGTTTTTCGTCTATCTCTTGGGCTGGGATGCCTTTAGCTATGATGTCACGTACTGCGTCCAGGATTTCAAGGCGCCCCCCGTAATCAAAGGCAAGGCTTAAAGTCATTCCGTTATTGTTCTTGGTTAGCTTAAGCGCCCGTTTTATTGCCTGCTTAAGGTGTTGTGGCAGCCGCTCAAGGCGACCGAGGTGACGAAGCTTAACGCCGTGTTTGTGAAGCTCAAGACTCTCTTTCTCTATTGACTCGCTCAATATACTGAGCAGGCCGCTGATCTCTTCTTTGGGGCGGCTCCAGTTTTCTGTGGAGAAACTATAGAGTGTTACATACTTTATGCCGAGTTTGTTAAGGTGAGAAATTATAGAGTGGGTGTTCTCTATCCCGGCCCGGTGCCCTTCAAGCCGGGGCAGCCCCTGCTGCTGCGCCCACCGGCCGTTGCCGTCCATTATGAAGGCTATATGGTTGGGTAGATGGGTAATTTCTCTCATGGCGGATGCTAGACTGGACTAGACCTCCAGAAGCTCAGCTTCCTTGTCCACTCCAATCTGATTGGCGCTAGAAGTAAAGCAGTCAGTGAGCCTTTGTAGCTGGTTTAAGGCGCGCTTATGCTCATCCTGTGATATTTCCTTACCCTTTTCTAGCTGGTTTAGTTCATCAGCTGCGTTGCGCCTTAGGTTGCGGAGCGCTATTTTCCCTTCTTCAACCCTTCTTCTAGCTACTTTAGTTAGCTCCAGCCGTCGCTCTTCAGAGAGTGGTGAAATTTTTAGCCGAATGAGTTTGCCATCACTCCCTGGGGTGAGGCCGAGGTTGGACTTCAGGATAGTTTTCTCTATGCTTTTGATATTGCTCGGGTCCCAGGGCTGGATGATGAGGAGATCCGCTGCAGGTGCAGAAATACTGGCTATATGCTTAAGTGGGGTGAGAACGCCGCCGTAGTCTATCTTCAGGTGTTCTATTAAGGCAGGAGTAGCGCGCCCGGTACGGATGGTGGCTAACTCCCGCTTCAGGGCATTAGTAGTTGCCTGCATCTTTTCCTCAATATTAGAGAGGATGTCGCTAATCATCTTAGTTTTCGCTGGTTATCAGAGTGCCAATAGGTTCGCCGGTTATAGCCCGCTGGATACCGTGTTCGGCTTGAAGGTCAAAGACAATTATCGGCAGGTTATTCTCGAGGCATAGGGATAGAGCGGTAGCATCCATCACCTGAAGACGCATATTTAGAGCCTTAAGGTAAGTAAGACGGTCAAATTTCTTGGCCTTGGGGTCTTTGAGCGGGTCGGCACTGTAAACCCCGTCAACATTATACTTGGTCATAAGCAGCACCTCTGCCTCAATCTCTATGGCTCGTAGAGCAGCAGCAGTATCGGTGGTCATATAGGGGTTGCCAGTACCTGCCGCCAGGATGACGGCTCTACCCTTCTCCAAGTGACGAATTGCCCGGCGTCTGATATATGGCTCAGCTATCTGCTGAATATCTATTGCTGATAAGGTTCGGGTAACTACGCCTTCCCTTTCCAGGGCATCCTGTAGGGACAGGGCATTTATTATGGTAGCCAGCATGCCGGCGTAGTCAGCGGTTACCCTGTCTATGCCGTCCTGTGCTGCTTTAGCCCCGCGCCAGATGTTACCACCACCGACGACTATGGCTATTGCCACCCCCATATCCATGACCTGCTTAATCTGGTTGGCTATCCGGGCTACAGTAGGCGCGTGAATACCATAATCTGTTGAGCCGCTGAAGGCCTCACCACTGAGTTTTAAGAGAACCCGGTTATACTTTATCGTGGTCATTCTCCTACTACCTGAGCGCCCAGTTCAAATCTACTAAATCGGCTAACCTTGATGTTCTCGCCTACCTTGGCTATGGCTTCAACAATAACATCTTGAACAGTTCTACCGGGGTCTCTAATGTAGGGCTGAAGAAGCAGGCAGGCTGTCTCAACTTCTAGGTCATCCCCTTGCGGGACTTCCTCTTTTGAGACATATTGGGGGCACATGGCAGCTACCTGCATTGCCAGGTTATGAGCCAGCTCCTTAAACTCGTTGGTTCGGGCAACAAAGTCAGATTCACAGTTCAGTTCAATCATAGCCCCGATGCGACCGCCGGTATGGACATAGGCTTCAATTAATCCTTGGTTGGTGACCCGCTCAGCCTTCTTGGCTGCCTTGAGCTGGCCCTTCTCTTTCAGTATCTCAAGTGCCTTTTCCATATCCCCTTTGGCTTCAAGGAGGGTATTACGGCACTCCATAATGCCGGCGCCACACTGAGCCCTTAGCTCTTTTATTCTGGCTGTTG
>DAOWHE010000004.1 GCA_030641585.1 Dehalococcoidales bacterium
AATACCAAAAGGACTATAGCGACTATTACCATTATTGTCATGACCACACCTTCTTCTAAAAATCCATGTTAGTCTACCACCTCCCCCCACACTCCATCCTTGTAAATCCTCACCAGCTTGACCGGCAGTAGTTCATTGGTTAAATCTCTATCGTTTCTGGTAAATACCCTGATGTAGTTATCGGTAAGCCCAGACCAGATACCATTAGACTTTTGCTCCCACAGCACCGGCATAGTCTTACCTAAAAATTGCTCTCCGAAGTTACGGGCGCTTTCTTCAGCCAGAGCCAGCAGCTTCTGGCTGCGCTGTTTCTTAACCTGAGCCTTTACCTGCCCTGGCATCCGGGCGGCGGCGGTTCCGGGGCGTGATGAATAGGGGAAAACATGGATGCGGGCAAATTTAAGCCTTTGGTAAAAGCTATAGCTTTCTTGAAATTCGCTATCGGTCTCGCCGGGGAAGCCGACGATAATATCGGTGGTAATAGCTGCCTCAGGCACAACCGAGCGGATTAAAGATACCGCCTGCTGGTAGTCTTGAGCCGAGTAGCGCCGTTTCATCCGCTTTAATACCCGATCGCTACCACTCTGCAGACAGAGGTGAAAATGGCGGCACAGCCTCGGCTCGCGCCAGAGCTTAATAAGCCCTGGGCTTATTTCCTGAGGCTGGAGCGAAGACAGCCTCAGTCGCCTAACATCGGTCTCAGCCAATATCCGCTCAAGCAACCCCCTTAGCTCAAGTCCATTATGGCCATAGGAGCCAATCTCGGTGCCGGTAAGCACCATCTCTTTATAGCCCTCGGCTACCCTTTCCCTGACCTGGCTAACAACCTGCTCAGACGGCAGGCTCATCTTTTTGGTTCGCACCAGTGGCACAATACAATAGGCACAGAAGTTATCACAACCGTCCTGAATCTTGATAAAGGCACGATTTCTGAAGCCATTATGGTAGTCTGCTGGTTCATCTGGAATGCAGGCTGATTGGGACAGACGACCTTGTCCCTCAAGGAGGCTTAATATATACTGCTTTCCCTCATTACCCAGGACAAGGTCAACCCCGCCAAGCTGAGCCAGCTCCCCAGGGGCCCGCTGGGTATAGCAACCGGTAGCAACAATGAAAGCACCGGGATTTCGGCGCCGAGCCAGCCTTAAGAGATGTCGGGATTTGCGGTCAGCAATATGGGTAACGGTGCAGGTGTTCAATATGTAGACATCGGCCTCATCAGCCGCAGATACCAGCCGGTAGCCTGCCCGGGCAAACTCTCTGGCGAGAAGCTCGGTCTCGGCTTGATTAAGCTTACAGCCCAGACTATCAAGGGCAACCCTGGTATTCCGAGACTTTCTGCTCACTCCCCAACCTCAATCTTTGACCATCTAGCTATACTGGCATTATACCAAATAAGCCTCATCCTTGCAGATAAGCCGAAATTATGTTATAAATAGGATGGTAATCTCCCCAAGCATTGATGAGTATGTCTGATGTACAGAGCCGGGTCGTTGTTACTGGAATGGGTATCTTAAGCCCACTCGGGCTGGATACTGCTACCACCTGGGAAGGGCTCATTACCGGTAAATCGGGCATTGACTATATTACCCTGTTTGATACCGAGTCTCTGGACACCAAGTTTGGCGGTGAGGTAAAGGGTTTTTGTGCCACTGACTTTATCAGCCGCAAGGAGGCTCGCCACATAGACCGCTTCGCCCAGCTGGCAGTGGCCGCCAGCCAGCAGGCAATGGAGCAATCCAGACTCCAAATCAATCCGAGCAACCAGAACGATATCGGCATTATCCTTGGCAGTGGTATTGGTGGCCTTACCACCCTGTTTGAACAAACGAAGGTGTTGCTGGCAAAGGGGCCAAGCAGGGTGAGCCCCTTCCTGGTGCCAATGATGATTACCGACATGGCCGCCTCACAAGTGTCAATTTCACTGGGGCTAAAGGGGCCAAATCTGTGCACCACATCAGCCTGCTCCAGCGGTTCAGATGCCATCGGTGCCGCCTATGAAATGATTAAGCACGGTGATACCCAGGCTATGCTTGCCGGGGGTAGCGAGTCGATAATGACCCCAATCGGCTTCGCCGCCTTCAATGCCTTAAAAGCCCTGTCAACAAGAAACGGAGAGCCCAAGCTGGCTTCCCGCCCCTTTGACTCCGAGCGGGATGGTTTTGTCATCAGTGAAGGCGCTGCTGTCCTGGTTCTGGAAAGTCTTGCCCATGCCCAAGAGCGCGGAGCTAATATCCTGGTTGAAATCCTGGCTTATGGCGCCAGTGCTGATGCCTTCCATGTCACCCAACCCGATGAAAACGGGGAAGGTGCCGCCAGAGCCATACAAATAGCACTGGATAAGGCCGAGCTTCAGCCCACTGAAGTTGACTATATTAACGCTCACGGCACATCAACCGCACTAAACGATAGAATAGAAACCAGAGCGCTAAAGACAGTATTTGGTGACAATGCCTATAGCATCCCGATAAGCTCCACAAAATCAATGACAGGCCATATGATAGGGGCTGCCGGTGCTGTTGAGGCAGCCATCTGTATTATGATTATCCAGAATGGAGTAATACCACCGACAATAAACCTCACTAACCCCGACCCTGAATGTGACTTGGATTATGTGCCCAATGTAGCTCGCCGGGCCAAGGTTACCACTGCTCTATCCAATTCCTTTGGCTTCGGCGGCCATAATTCAACCCTGATATTTCGGCAGTATAGTGAGGCCTAGGCTTGAACCGCTTTCGCTGGCACCTTCTGCCGCCTGTTCCAGCCAACCATCCCGTTAATACTTCTGACACCTCACCCCTAATGAGCCAACTGCTATACAATCGCGGTCTTACCGAGCCATCACAGGTAGAACTATTCATCACCGCTGATAAACGCCTGTCAGGTGACCCGCTGCTACTGCCCGATACGCACCAGGCGGTAGCCAGAATCTACCAGGCTTTGCTCTCCGGAGAAAAGATTGCCATCTATGGTGACTTTGATGTTGACGGCATCACCGGGACTGCCCTGCTGGTCAAGGGGCTAACCGTTCTTGGCGGCAAGACCATCCCCTACATACCCCACCGCCTGAGGGAAGGCCACGGGCTTAACACTCCCGCCCTTGATGAGCTTCAGCGACAGGGCATCAGTCTGGTTATTACAGTTGACTGCGGCATTACCGGCCTATCCCCAGCCAGGAAGGCAAAAAAGAAGGGACTTGACTTAATTATTACCGACCATCACACCCCTCTAGATGAGCTCCCTCCGGCCATAGCCGTGGTCAACCCCAAAAGAGCCGACTCAGACTACCCTCTTTCAGAACTGGCTGGGGTCGGGGTGGCCTTCAAGCTCCTTGAAGCCCTGTACCAGGGGATGGGCAAAGAGGAGCTACTTGATGAAATGCTGGACCTGGTGGCACTAGGCACTGTGGCTGATATAGTGCCCTTGCTGGGAGAAAACCGGTATCTGGTTACGCAAGGGCTTAAGCTACTAAATACCGTCCCCCGACCTGGAATTAGAGAGATGACCACCCTGGCCGGACTGAGTCCCGGCAGCCTTAGCTCGCAAAGCATCTCCTGGGTTCTCGGGCCACGCTTAAACGCCGCCGGTAGACTGGATCATGCTATGACCGGCTATAAACTGCTGATGACCGACTCACCAGACGAGGCAAAAGAGCTGGCTATTTGGCTGGAAGGAAAAAACGCCGAGAGGCAGAGGCTAACAACCAGAGCGCTGGCTAAAGCCAGAGAGCAAATACTGGCCCTTCCGCAGAAGGGGGTGTCACCACTTCTGATAGCCAGCGACAAAGACTACCCTGCCGGCATCC
>DAOWHE010000093.1 GCA_030641585.1 Dehalococcoidales bacterium
ACCAGGTTTTCCGCTTTGATAATGTAATCACTCATTAGTTTTCCCTAAGGGACAAGACTAGCTAGGTAGTCATTACTAGCGGCTGTGATGCAGGGCCATTGGCATGTTTTATTCTGGATACAGGCCCTGACCACCATTCTAGCATTTTAAGCCCATTGTTGGAAAGCAAGGTGTGTGCTACTGGCAAAGGACAGGAGGCATGGCTGCCGCCTACGCTTACGGTGAGAGCCTAGTCGACTTCACTGGTTTGTGGTACCCAGTGCCAAGCTCAAGACAATCGTCTGCTTTGCCATGTCTTGGGAGGGAATAGCTCTTGGTAAGAACGCCACTTAGCAGCACCGCTGTGCCCAGTGTAATCCCGGCATGACCGAATAGTAGCATCCAATTCTTACCCCTTGATTACGCCAATGGGCTTTGTTCGAGCAACAATCTTGGAGATGCCGGCATTATGAGTAACCCCGACTACGGAGGTTACGTCCTTGTAGGCCTCGGACGCCTCCTCGGCAAGCCCGGAGAGGCTGCCTGTCCGCACCGTTATGCCACGTGACTCAAGTGCCTCAAGCACATCTCTCCCCCTAAGATGCCGTTTGGCAGCAGCCCGGCTTTGAAGCCTGCCAGCACCGTGGCAGGTGGAGCCAAAGGTCTCTTTCATCGCCTGCTCGGTCCCAATAAGCACATAGGAGACCCGCCCCATGTCCCCAGGAATGAGAATTGGCTGCCCTATCCGGGAGTACTTTTCCGGTACATCAGGATGACCGGCAGGGAAGGCTCTGGTAGCCCCCTTGCGATGAACACATAGCGTTTGCTTCTGGCCATCAATGGTATGCTCCTCTATCTTGGCAATGTTGTGAGCCACATCATAGATAAGCTCCAGTCCAGCGCTCTCTTCACTCACATCCAGTATCCGGCAGAAGGCCTCTCTCACCCAATGGGTGATGCACTGGCGGTTGGCCCAGGCATAGTTGGCAGCACACCTCATAGCTGAAAGGTAGGCTTGCCCTTCATCAGAGTTTATCGGGCTACAGGCAAGCTGACGGTCAGGTAGCTCAATTCTGTACTTCGCCATTGCCCTGACCATTTCCTTAATGTAATCGCTGGCAACCTGATGCCCCAAGCCGCGGGAGCCGCAATGGATAAGAAGCATGACCTGCCCCACCCGGTCAATACCCATGGCTTTAGCAATATCCGCCTCATATATGTGGTCCACCACAGCTACCTCAAGAAAGTGGTTTCCCGAGCCCAAAGTCCCCAGCTGTGGTATGCCACGCTCTTTGGCTCTACTACTGACACGGGCTGGGCTAACATCAGCCATCTCGCCCCCTTCCTCGGTAGTTTCCAGATCCTCCGGCCGGCCATATCCCTTCTCCACAGCCCAGCGTGAGCCCTTGACCAGCACCTCGTTAATCTCCCCGGGACGCAGCCTTATCTTACCTCTTGAGCCCAAGCCTGAGGGGACATTCTGATAAAGGGCATCTATGAGCTCCTTTATCTTAGGGTAGACTTCCTCCTGGGTCAGGTTGGTCCGCAGCAGGCGAACCCCGCAGTTGATGTCAAAGCCAACACCACCCGGCGAGATCACGCCGTCTTCCATTCTCATGGCGGCTACGCCACCTATGGGAAACCCGTAGCCCCAGTGGATATCAGGCATTGCCAGAGAATAGCCCACTATGCCGGGCAGAAAGGCGACATTGGCTATCTGCTCCAGCGCCTGTTCCTTCAGGATGTGCTCCAGCATATCCCGGTCGGCATAGATTAGCCCGGGCACGCGCATGCCTGCCTTATAGCTCTTTGGTATTCGCCAGCGGTAGTCATCTACCTTCTCCAGATGTCCAAGCCACCCAGCCATAACCTCACCTCCTAAACATCAAAAATAACCCGTACCTCGCTCTTCCCTTGGTCCACTTTGAGCATATGATAGGTAGCTGACTTGACCCCTATCTTCAACTGATGGCGGGACGGGTCATACTTTTCACCATGACATATTGCTTTTAGCTGCTTTTCACCAAGCTCACTTATATCAAACCTTCTAAACAGAAGCATTTCAACATCAAAGAAATATATCAGACTGTTAAGCCACTGGAAAAGTAAAGCCTCTAGGTCATCCTCACTTATCTCCAGTCGGCGGGACTCAATCTCTTTTACCGCCTTAAGCTCGGTGATTATGGAGAACATGCCATAAGCAGCGTTAGCAAACGCCTCGGCTAAAGTCCGGCCGTAAGCAATCAGCCCGATATCGGCAGTGTGCTCTATAAACTGAAATCTCTTCATTCTTTAAAAAGAGCCCATCACCAGTATAACCCTAACAGAAGATGCTGGCAGTGGTAGCTGAAAGACCTGATTTCAGATACTCTTCCTCTTTTGTGGAGCGGGTGATGGGATTCGAACCCACGACGTCTTGCTTGGGAAGCAAGCCTGCTTGACAATATATATTCAGGTGTGGTAAGGTAGGGGTAGGAGGTTTGAAATGAAAACCTTAGAGGTAATGGAAAAGGTATTGAAGGGAAAGAGGCTAAAGCCTGTAACACAAAGGCATTATAGGGAAGCGTTAGGGTCGTTGTCAAGGTATGAGTCAGAGTGGCCTGTTCGTGGTGTCGTAATAAATGAGTGGTTAGTGTCTTTAGGAGATAAGTATTCAGATGCGACGATAAAGATGTGGTTTGACTTTGCTAATGCGGCAGGGAAATA
>DAOWHE010000088.1 GCA_030641585.1 Dehalococcoidales bacterium
ACTTTAAGTGATGCCGTAATTCCCTACCTGGGAGGAGCCTTGCTCGATTTAGAAATAGAATTTGAAGTCCCCTTTATTGAAGAGTGGTGGCTCATAAATCCGGCAGCACTTACGGGCATTGCTATTGGTTACTTGAGACCGACTACCAAATTCCCGCATGCGGGGCATGTACTGCTAAGCACCTGGGCTTCACTATTCTATTTTACCGCTTTCAGCGCGGCCCAGTGGATTCCTCTGCTCCCTTTCATCTTCTTGTTTTTATTCCTTGCTGTTTGGCTTCCTTGTTGTGTCAGCGACATAGTGTTCCCCCTTTTGGTCACCGGTAAGAAGTTGCCTCCTCACCACATATAGCCTATAATCAGTATCGTCCTTTTAGGATAGAACAGAGGTATTAGGTGAATCTTTTAGTCCAACTGGCACCCCAAAATAGGCATGGCCTACTGCTTGGTAACCCGGTGATGACGGCCTCCGGCACTTTTGGCTATGGCGTAGAATATAGCCACCTGTTTGATATTGGGAGGCTGGGGGCTATCGTTACTAAGGGGACTACCCTTGAACCTAGAGACGGCAACCCTCAGCCCAGGCTGGCTGAGACGGCTGGAGGGCTACTAAATTCCATCGGGCTACAGAATATTGGTGCTAGAGCGTTAATTAAAGAAAAGGCGCCAGTTTGGGCAAACTGGCAGCTACCTGTCATCGTTAATATCGCCGGTGAAACAACTGGCGATTACGCTAAGCTGGCCAAGGTACTGGACGGGGTGGCCGGGATTAGTGGCCTTGAAGTAAACATTAGTTGCCCTAATATAAAGGCTGGCGGTGCTGAGTTTGGCGCCGACCCCCGCTCAGCTGCCAGGGTAACCGCAGCTGTCCGAGCAGCTACTTCCCTACCGCTACTGGTCAAGTTAACGCCAAACACCGGTGATATAGCCGGGGTAGCTATAGCTGTGGCTGAAGCCGGCGCTGATGCCATATCTCTGATAAACACCATAAAGGGCATGGCTATAGATATAAATAGACGACGGCCGTTGCTTGGCAACATAACCGGAGGCCTATCCGGGCCAGCTATCAAACCGGTGGCGCTGGCTATGGTATATGAGGTAGCTGGTAGCGTGGATTTGCCGGTCGTTGGCTGTGGTGGCATCACTACCGCAAGCGATGCCATTGAGTTCATTATGGCTGGAGCCAGCGCTGTCCAGGTAGGCACCGCCAGCTTTACTAACCCTCGGGCTCCCCTTGATGTTCTGGAGGGCATTGAGAGGTTCATGGCAAAAGAGGGGGTAGAGGATATAGCTGAGCTTATCGGCGTTGCCCGGCGCTAGCGTGACTCAAGAAGACAGCCTGAGAGTAAGTTTTGGCGGGATGGTTTTTGTAAATGCGTTTGCTTTGTCTAGATATTGGCTCCGGCACCCAGGATGTTCTGCGGCTGGATACTGAGCAGTCGGTGGAGAATGCCATCCAAATGGTGCTGCCATCACCTACGGTTTTGGTAGCTCAAAAAATAAAGGCAGCTACTACCCGCGGTGACCCCATAGTCCTTGTCGGCGAGACCATGGGTGGCGGACCCTGCACACACGCCTTGAGACAGCATCTGGGGGCGGGCTTTAAGGTTTATGCTACACCACCAGCGGCCCGTTCCTTCAGTGATTATCTTGAGAGGGTCGCTTCCTGGGGAGTGCAGCTTGTTTCTTCTGATGAGGTCGCTTCCCTAAAGATAGACACACTCATCAGGATGGAGGATATTAGCCTTGATGTAATAGAGAAAGCCTTGTCGTGTTGGGATATACGGTTTGTCCCTGATGTTGTCTCAGTGGCAATACTGGACCATGGCGCTGCCCCGGCTGGTGAGAGCCAAAGGTTATTCCGTTTTCGGCAGCTTGAGCATTTGCTTGAGCAAACGGGCACTCTAGAGAGTTTTATCTTTACGCCGGCTGAGCTCCCCGCCTATTTTACCCGAATGCAGGCCGTGGTTCGTAGCCTGGACAGGAAAGCTCCTCTGGTTCTTATGGATACCGGGGCGGCGGCGGTGTTGAGGGCTTCGCTAGATAGAGTTGTAGCCGCTCATCCTCACCGTCTAGCTGTGAATCTAGGCAACTCGCATGCTCTTGCCTTCCTTCTGGATGGCTCCAGAGTGCTGGGGCTTTTTGAACATCATACCTCACGGCTTTCTCAAGCCAAGCTGGAAGAGCTCCTGGGGAAACTTATCTCTGGGGAGTTAGGGCTGAGGGAGGGCTGGGAGGATGGGGGACATGGAAGCCTGGTCATGGAAAAAGGGGAGGGCCCTTTTCTGGTGGCTACTGGGCCTCGAAGGTCGCTACTTGCCTCCTCCAGCTTAAGTCCCTACTTTGCCACTCCCTTTGGCAACATGATGCTCGCCGGCTGTTTTGGCCTGGCGCAGGCGGTCGCCATTAAATTCCCCGAATGGCGGGATGAGATTGAAAGAGCCTTGCTTACCGGGTGAGGTATTATCCAGCCGGGGAATTTTCTACCAGCCTTTGCCCAGCAAGGTATGCCTGTTTTAGGGCATCGGGGTGCTTGGTGATAGCCCCTTTCTCATCTATCCCGGGAAATACCAGCTCACCGGCATAGGTAATATCCAGGGTTCTAAATAGGCTCTTTACTGTTGCCAGCGCCGGCCAGAACTGATTGGCTTTGCTTCGGCCGCCAACAGAAATAAACAGGCCCCTTCTCTCCCGCCCATCACCCAGCGGGGGTTTATTAAGCTTGTATTTCCTCGCCCATAGCGCCTGGCAGCGGTCAATCATCGCCTTGAGCTGAGCCGTTACCCCCATAAAGTATAGCGGCGAAGCCAGGACTAATCGGTCAGCTGCCTCCAGTTCCCGGTAGACCAGCTGCATATCATCCCGTGTGGTACAGTCGCCTGTCTTTAAGCAGTCATCGCAGTGCTGGCAGGGAGCAATATTAAGGTCACTAAGGATGATAGTTTTGACCTCAGCACCTCTGCTGGCGCCTCTTAAAACTTCAGCCAGCAGCAGGTCGGTGTTACCGCCTCGTCGTGGGCTACCGCCAATACCAAGTAGCCTCAATCCAGCCCCCCTTTAACAAGGTTTAGAATCACTGCCTCTCTGGCGGACATGAGGTGCTTCGGCTTAAGTGTATCATGGTCATATCCCAGAAGGTGAAGGACACCGTGAATTATGAGAATGGCTAGCTCCTTTTTTACTGAATGGCGGTGCTCCTCGGCCTGTTTAACTGCCTGGGGATAGGAGATAATAACTTCACCGAGGTGGGCTATTCCGTCGGGAGGGGTGGCAAAAGGTGGCTGCTCTGTCGCATCTCCTTCGGCGGTAGAAAACTGGGCAAGCATGGAGAAGGCGAGCACATCGGTAGGCTCATCTCTTCCCAGATAGGCTTTGTTTAGCTGCTTAACTTTTCCCTGGCTGGCAATAACCAGCCCCATTTCTACACCGGGGTCGGCACGCTCAGAGATGAGGGCCTGCTCGGCTAAGTTCTTTAGCCAGCTCACCTCAAGGCAGTCCTTGAGACCTTTATCAAATAAGACATTGATTTCCATCTCTGCTGTCATCATAGCATAGCATAAAGAAAGCCCTCAAACGAGGGAGCCCAAGAGGGACTTCTCCCATCTTTTATTACTTCCCTCTCTCCTTTGTTTAAAGGATGACTTAATATAAAGGGGGCCCAAGAGGAGCGGGTATAGCCCCTCTTTTTAATCTCTCCCCCCGTTGTTTGAACTAGGGAGTCTGAGAGGGACGTCAGCCCCTCTCAAATAACACTTCCCCCTCCCTTGACAAGGGAGGGGGAATAAGGGGGAGGGTTACCTAAATGAAAAGCTAAGGGGGTGAGGTTGCTAAAAAATCAAATAGGTTTGAGCAAAACAAAGGGTTGTGATATATTAAACCATAGGGAGGGATCGCATAGTGGCCTAGTGCGGGCGCCTGCTAAGCGCTTACCCTGGGAAACCGGGGTCGTGGGTTCAAATCCCACTCCCTCCGCCAATTAGACTTCAGGGCTAAAGAACATTAAACAGGCTGTCGGCTCTTCCTCATCTTGATTTTAGTCTAGCTATCCTTCATAATTCTTGCATATATTTTGGAGCTTAAGATTATGTCTTACTATCATATCTGGACCATAGGCTGCCAGATGAACAAGGCCGAATCGGAGCGGCTGGGCAGTTTCCTGGAGCAGCTGGATTACCAGCCTACTGCCGTCGCTGAGGAGGCTAACCTGGTGGTGCTTAATAGCTGTGTCGTGCGCCAGAGTGCAGAAAACCGCGTCATAGGGAAGCTCCATACCCTGAAATCACTAAAAAGGTTACGCCCGGACGTAACACTGGCGGTAACCGGTTGCCTGGTGAACTCTAACCTTCAGAAGCTTAGGGAGAGGTTTCCCCATGTTGACCACTTCTTTAAGCCCGGAGGCTATCCGCAGTGGCTTACCGGGCAGGACCAGCCGCCCAAGGTCTTACCTGATGAGCCGTCACCCAGCACCTTTGTCCCCATAGCTCAGGGCTGTAATAACTTCTGCTCCTATTGTATTGTTCCCTACCGTCGTGGCCGGGAGAAGAGCCGGCCGGTTGAGGAAATACTGAGCGAGGTAGAGGAGCTGGCACGTCGCGGGGTAAAAGAGGCTACCCTGCTGGGGCAAAATGTGGATTCATACGGTCATGACCTGCCCGCCAGCCCCGACCTTGCCGACCTGCTTGGTGAGCTAAATGCCATAGGCGGTATAGCCCGCATAAGATTTTTGACCAATCACCCCAAGGACATGAGCCTAAAGCTTGTTGAGGCGGTAGCCAGGTTAGATAAGGTCTGTGAGCAGCTCAGTCTGCCTGTCCAGTCAGGTGACAATGATATTCTAAGGGCAATGAGACGGGGCTACACAGTAGAGCACTATCGCCGACTTGTCTTAGAAATACGCAGCCGGATGCCGGAGGTAGCCCTGAGCACCGATGTTATTGTCGGCTTTCCCTCAGAAAGCGAACCTCAGTTTCAGCAAACTGTCAACTTGCTCCGTGAACTGAGGTTTGATACAGTCCATGTTGCTGTCTACTCCCCCAGAGTGGGTACTTTAGCTGCTATGGAGTATGAGGATAATGTCCCGGCTGATGAGAAGAAGAGACGCTTAAGCATCGTTGAGCAGCTTCAGGAGAAAATCGCCACTGAAATTAATAACGAACTGCTGGGCAAGGTGGTTCCTGTCCTGGTGGAAGGGAGAAAGAAGGGCAAGTGGCATGGTAGAACTCGGAGTGGTAAACTGGTCTTCTTCGGTGGTAACGGTGACTTACTGGGGCAACTGGTAGAAGTCAGGATTGAGAAGACAAGCCCCTGGTCACTCCAGGGGAAGCTTGAGAGCGGTATCATAGACTGAAATAAGGAGGAAAGAATGGGAAAAAATAAAGTCCTGATTCTGGGGGCAGCAGTGGCATTGCTGGCAAGTGTCGTATTTATCGGTGGCTGTGTTGCTCCAGCAGAAGGAGATGGAGGAGTATTCGACCCGACGTTCATCATCATTCTGGTGCTGATGTTTGCCATGTTCTATTTCTTCATGATCAGACCACAACGTAAAAGGCAGCAGGAACACCAGAAACTGGTGGAGGAACTGAAAAGAGGAGATAGGGTAATTACCGCCGGCGGCATCTATGGGGTAATTGAAAGCTTAAGCGAGGATAGTATCGTCGTAAAAGTAGAGTCAGGGGCGACAATAAGGGTAGCTAGAGGCAGCGTTGCCTTAAAACAAGAGAAGTAGAGGTTATTTATTAACCTCAATTCCTTTGTCCCCTCTCCAAGTTGGAATTTATAGGATTAAAGCCTTGGAGGTAGCCCAATTAACCGATATGACTGCGTTATAGTTGGTAGTGGTATTGCCGGGCTGTACCTTGCCCTGCTGGCAAAGGAGCAGGGAAGTGTCCTCCTTATTACCAAAGGCAAAATTGACGATTGTAATACCAAGTTTGCCCAGGGTGGTATTGCCGCCGCTATCGGTAAAAATGACTCACCCCAGCTTCACTTTCAGGATACAATAGCCATTGGCAGCGGCTTGTGTGATGAAGAGGCGGTACGTATCTTGGTAGACGAAGCCCCTGACCGTATTGCTGACTTGGTTAATTTTGGGGTGCCCTTTGACACCCTTGACGGCGAGGTTGCTCTTACCCTGGAATCGGCTCACAGTGTACCCCGTATCCTCCATGCCGGGGGTGACGCCACCGGTGAGCATATTGAGGTAACACTGAGTGAAAGGGTTCGCTTGGCTAAAATACAGGTGCTTGAAGATTGCCTGGCAACTGATATTCTAGCAGAAAATGGTGTCATCCAGGGAGTAAAGGCTCTTGATTGTCACACTGGAGCTACTGAGGATTTTGAGTGCCGCTACCTGATACTGGCTACCGGCGGTGCCGGGCAGCTATTTAAGCTGACCACTAATCCCGAAATAGCTACCGGTGATGGTGTCGCCCTTGCCCTTAGAGCCGGAGCCGAGATAGTTGACATGGAGTTTTTCCAGTTCCATCCCACCGCCTTACACCTCCCCGGAGCAACTACTTTTCTCATCTCGGAGGCGGTCAGGGGGGAGGGGGGAATACTGCGCAACGCAGACGGGAAGCGCTTTATGCCCAACTACGCACCACAGGCTGAGTTGGCCCCGCGAGATGTGGTGGCTCGTAGTATACTCCATGAGATGGTGAAGGCAGGTAAGAATAGCGTTTTTCTTGATGCTACCCATCTACCGCCTCATGTTATTACCACCAGGTTCCCGCAAATATATCGCTTCTGCCTTAAGCACGGTCTGGATATTACCAGGGAGCTAATACCGGTGGCGCCTGCCGCCCACTACATGATAGGCGGCATCAAGGTAAGTAGCTGGGGAGAAACCAACCTGACTGGTCTGTTTGCCGCCGGTGAGGTTGCTAGTACCGGTGTCCACGGGGCAAACCGCCTAGCATCAAACTCACTTCTTGAGGTGCTGGTGTTTAGTAAAAGAATTATTGAAAGAATGAGAGAGATGGATAAGCCAGTGACAGCTAGCAGCCGCAGAAGGGCAGAGGCTCATCACTCGCTTAAACAGAGACAGCCTGCTAGGGCGGTATCGCCACCCGGCCTCTCTGCTCTTAAGCAACTCCTCTGGGATAAAGTGGGTATCATCCGTAGTAGAGAAGGTCTGGCTAGTGCCGCCGATACTCTGGCTGTCTGGCAGGGGTCGCTCCCCCCACCTACCGACCGCCCATCATATGAGCTTAGCAACCTGGTCTTGACCGGGCGTCTGGTAACTGAGGCAGCGCTCCTCAGGCAGGAGAGCCGCGGGGCTCACTTCCGCTCCGATTTTCCCCAGAGTTTGCCCGAGTGGCAGAGGCATATTGTCTTTACCGCAGAGTAGTGAGCCAGTTATTGATATAGGCAGCCATATTCCCTGTGAGAGGCTTGGATTTATTGATATAGATTCTTACAAGCTGTGTCCAGAGATTGTTTAATAAGGGTAGATTGAAGGGGCTCGCCCCTTCAAAAACTTCTTCTCCCTCTCCTTTGAAGGAGGTTAGTCTAACGGGGTGTCTAAGAGGAGCGAAGCCCAAAATATCTTAGGGGGGTTTAGAGGGGTAAAGTCCCGCTAATATCTCATAGGGAGTTTTAGAGGGGTGAAGCCCTTCTTTTCGATCTCTTCCCCTTCCCCTTAATAAGGGGATAAAGGGGATAGGGTTACCTAAATAAAAACCTTAAGGGGGTGAGGTTGATAAATAAAATAAAACTGTCTGAAGAAGCTGAAAATATTATAGATATTGCCCTGGCTGAGGACATAAGCTGTGGTGATATAACCAGCGAGATATTAATACCGCCTAAGCTTGAGGCGAAAGCACATATACTGGCCAAGGAAGAGGGCGTGCTGGCTGGTGGTGATGTAGTCAGGTTGGTATTTCTTAAGGTTGACCCAGAACTTGTGGTAGAGCTACTTATTCAAGATGGGGAAAGGGTAAAACCGGGAGACATAGTCGCCGTCATCACTGGTAGTGTTGCCGGTATTCTAAAGGCGGAGCGGGTAGCCCTCAATTTCTTAAGCCGTTTAAGTGGTGTTGCTTCTTTAACAGCCAGATATGTAGCCCAGGCGCAGGGTCTTGTCGTCGCTATCACCGATACTCGCAAGACATTGCCCGGTCTCAGGGTACTGGAGAAGTATGCTGTTCTCATGGGTGGTGGGCAGAACCATCGCCTCCATCTGGGTGATGGTATCCTGATTAAGGATAACCATATAGCGGCGCTTGAGGCACTGGGCATGAGCCTTAAGGATATTGTCGCCAAGGCAAAACGGGATGCCCCTCAGAGCTTAAAGGTTGAGGTGGAGGTGGGCACCGTCGAGGAGGCTCTGGATGCCGCCCAAGCCGGGGCTGATGTTATTATGCTGGATAATATGAGCCCTGATGAGATGAAGCAGGCGGTGGAGCTCCTGCCGAAGCCGGTTAAGATTGAAGCCTCAGGAGGCATCAAGCTGGACGATGTTCGCCTGGTGGCGGCAACAGGGGTTGACGCTATCCCGGTTGGTGCCATAACCCACTCGGCAAAAGCTCTGGATTTTAGCCTTGAGCTTGAAGAGAAGATACCATAAAACTGCCTAGTGGTGGCAGGCTGCTGGTGTTGGGAAAGCCCGGTGATGGTGCCGCTAGTGTGTAGCCTCGTTATCTAATTGTGGTCTTACTTCTAAGCTTTTTGGTCGAGTTGGCTCAACAATCTTACAGAAGCGGTCCACCAGTTCAGGGTCAAAATGGGTTCCAGCGCAGCGTTTTAGCTCATTAATGGCTTCTTGTGATGATAGCTGCTTATGATAGGGTCGCAGAGAGGTCATGGCGTCATAGGCATCAGCAATAGCCAGAATGCGAGCCTCTATTGGAATACTCCCACCTTTTAAACCAGACGAGTAACCGCTGCCGTCGTAGTGTTCATGGTGATGCAGGATGGCCGGTAAGCAGTTAACTAAATCAATGACGTGTCTTAATATCTCTACTCCAAGTTCAGGGTGGGCCCTAATCGGCCGCCACTCGTCGTCGGTTAAGGGTGCCTTTTTATTGAGTATAGAATCAGGGATGCCGATTTTGCCAATATCATGGAGTAGGCCAGCGGCACGGATGGTAGCTATTTTATCTTGAGGCATATTGGCTGCCTCAGCCATAGCCACCGCATACTCGCTGACTTTTCTGGAGTGTCCGTAGGTGTAGCTATCCTTGGCATCGACAGTAGCCGCTAGAGCATAGATTATACTTAGTGCTTTTGGCCGTGCCTCAAGTTCGGTGCCGATACGGGGTGTTCCTGGTTTCAGCACATCTGACGATAGACAGGTCCGATTCCGTCCCGTGTGTTTAGCCCGGTATAATGCCTCATCAGCACGGACAATGATTTCCTCCTTCATGACGCCATCACTCGGCCAATTGGCGATACCGAGGCTGACGGTTATCGGCATTGTCCGGAAGCTTGTCTTTGACTCTATTGTTTTACGAACACGCTCGGCGACCCGGTAAGCGTCGTCAAGCCGGGTCTCGGGCAGAATGATGGTAAACTCCTCGCCACCATAACGAAAGGCCAGGTCTATGCCTCTAATTGAGCTTTCTATGTACTTGCCAGCTTGCCGTAGAACCTGGTCTCCGGCTATATGTCCGTAAACATCATTATAGGACTTGAAAAGATCTATATCCAGTATTATTAAGGAGAAGCTACTGCCGAAACGAGAACCTCGGGCAATCTCTTGCTCCAGGCGCTCGTGGAAGTGGCGGTGGTTGTAGAGTCCGGTCAGTTCATCGGTATTTGCCCTTATCGTGGCCTGGGTGTAGAGCTGGGCATTTTCTAGTATAATGCCGGCTTGATTGGTAATATTGGTCACCAGTTCAATATCTTCGTGAGAATAAAGCCCACCTGATTGCTTTTTACCGAGGGCTAGAATGCCAATAAGCTTATCCCGGCTCTTAAGCGGGTACAAGAGCCCTAGACCAGATGTAGTTAGCCGCTCCTTCTCTTCCTGCCACAACCCCTTGAATTCCGGGGTGTTATCAATTTGCTCCGGGTGAAACGGGCTGCCTTTCCTATCCAGCCAGACTACTATTGGGTTGTCAGTATTGAATCTAAGCTCATCGCTTAACTCGCTTTTAGCTTTAGGGTAGGCAAACTGCACGGTAAAATCACCGTTATCATTATCCTGTAGTAATAGGCTGGCTTGGGTGATGCTTAGGGCTTTGGTCATTGTTGGCAACATCTCCTTGGCCAGCTCGTCCAGGTTAAGGATATGGCCCATCTTACTTGAAAAGCCGAGTAGTGCCTGGCGGGAATCATAGGTTTGCCGGTAGAAGAGGCGGTCTACGCCTTCCTGGATAGCCCGTCTTAGTGGGCGAGCCATTAAGATCAGCAAGAGGACGATTAGGGTGGCAAATAATATAGTGCTGACTTGCGTCTGTGTCGGGAAGATAAGTATGGCACCTGTGGATATACCAATGAGAGCGCTGACTAGGATGATGTATGTCAGCCCTCTTCGTGCTACCAGCTTGATATCAAGTAGCTGGAACCTGGAAATGGCATAGCTGATGATTAGGGCGTTGACAAGGCTGCCAATATGGTCCAGCGGAAAGCCGACTAAGGCGGGTATCAGATTGGTATAGGTGAGGACTACCAATATGCTCCAACCGACGATTAAGTACATCGTTCGGTTACGGTCTATCGGGTCGATGGAACCACGATATTTTCTTACTAGCAAGCGGATTACTCCGCCGACAAAGACAAGACTAATGGCACCGATAAAGTATTGTGAAGTTCCAAGGTCATAGGATAAAATCCCGTCAGTGACATAGGCAGACTGGACTATATAGCCACTTAGGGAGAGCACAGTTAGAACCAGGACCAGGGCGTAACCAATGTATAGCCCCTTCCCGGCCGGTCGGTTGGTATAGGCCCGGACAAAGTGGTAGTAGGCAACAAGCGTCCATACCAGGGCTACTACCAGGACTTGGCCCCAGAGTAGGGTCTGCTCTTGGGGAGCGTTAAGGTGGAGCATAAAGGAGGTAAAACTCCAGAAGGCGGCCACGCCAAGAAAAAAGGCGAATATCTTGTTTACCCGTCTCTCAATTTGCTGCAGTGCGAAAACAAGCAGGACGATGTAAACAAGGCAGGTTATTAGTGGGATTAAAGCCCATATATTCAACTCAGCCTTCTCCCATGATAGCTAATGTAGCTATAAATAGTAGCAATAATCATTATGTATTTGTGCGAATAATTATGACCAATAGCTTTGGTGTTGTCAATAGGAGTATTGGGTGGCGGTTGTTTTGTGTAAAGTAGATAGGGCTAAAGGGAAACCCCACGAAATCAAAGATTCCGTGGGGTAAATTAAAGGGAGTTTGGTCTATAAAAACAATCTATTCACACCTCTACCTTTTCCTCCTCTGTCCTCACCGTTACTTTGCTGGCAGTATTGACCAAAAAATCCACGACATCATCAGACGGGTTAATGTGAGGTGGCTTCAGGTGAACTAGTTCAGCACCGGCTGCTTTCTGCCGCAGCTTATAGAGCTTTAAGGCATTTTCAGGCAGCAGGGTAACCTCTAGTGGTCTTAAGCCGGTAAACGATTCCAGCTCAGCATAGGGAGTATCCAGTCGCTTAAGCTCCTCATGGACGAGGGCGGAGACCTGCTCGGCGGTAATATGTCCGTTTTTCTCGAGTTCAATGTATAGCTGTAAAGTTGGCTTTTCCTTAACCTCTTTGCGTGCCATCCAGCCCTCATAGGATAGTCCCGTGTTCTCTATAGCCTGCCAGATAACCTTTTCTGATAGCCGGGTGAAACCGGCAATGTCAATCTGGTCGTCTATGCGAGAGAGAAAGACCATCTGTGGGATGTCTATGTTGAGCGCTTCGTTGCGCAGTGCCGTTATCTTAATCAGGTGTCCCAACCTATATCTAATAAATGGGCCACCGTGGAAGCTGGTGATGACCAGCTCATAGTTACCCGGCTTAACCTCGTCTAGCAGAAGGGTTGACGGCTGGTATGTCGGGTCCTGCCAGGATTTGATGCTTTCTTCCTCGGGGATAAACTCAAA
>DAOWHE010000092.1 GCA_030641585.1 Dehalococcoidales bacterium
CCTCTGTCACTAAAAATCTTTGTTATCTTCCTGGCAGTGTTTGATGACCTAGGACCGGCTATTTTGGTTGCACTGTTTTATACCAGCTCTCTTGATTTGCCAGCCCTTGGCTATGCAGCAGCTACCCTGGCGGCGCTTGTCTTACTCAATCGCCTGGGTATCAAAAAACTGGTGCCGTACCTGTTGTTAGGCATCTTGCTCTGGTTCTGGGTTGAAGCATCCGGCATTCACGCCACCATTGCCGGCATACTCCTGGCACTAACCATTCCGGTGCGTTCCAGAATCAGTGGTGAAAGATTTTTAGATATAAGTCGCTATGAATTAGATGCCTTTACTCAAGAGGAAGCCGAGCGGAAAAGCATACTTCTAACCCCGGGGCAACAAGATTCCCTGGAAGCTATTGAAGACGCCTATGAAGCGGTTCAAAACCCGCTGGTGCGCTTAGAGCACCTCCTACACCCCATCAGCGCCTTTTTTGTTATGCCTCTTTTTGCTTTGGCTAATGCCGGCGTTCAAATATCAGGCATAAGCCTGCCGCTTATCAATCCAGTGGGTTTAGGCATATTACTTGGTCTTGTACTGGGTAAACCGCTGGGCATTGTCGGTGCCACATACATTGCAGAGCGTCTGGGGTGGGTGCAAAAGCCGTCCTCGCTTTCGTGGAAACACATCATCGGTGCCGGCATACTCGGGGGTATTGGTTTTACCATGTCCATCTTTATCACACAACTTGCATTTGAGGATGCGGCCACAATTGTATTGGCCAAGCTCTTTATTGTTGCCTGTTCACTGGTTATGGGAATTATAGGAATACTGTATCTCTGGCGCCTAAAAAGCGAAAGATAGTGTTCACAGCGTTTATGTCAACTCATCTCGCTAACCAAGATAATAGCTTTTGTCAAACGATTGAATCTTGTCCACCTCCTAAAATAAGGTGCTTCTATCGGCAATTTTGCCATCACAGGGCTTTTAAACTATAATCTAAAGCTAGGAGAGGTGTCCGAGTGGTTGATGGTGCCGCTCTCGAAAAGCGGTCTCCGCTTTTAGCGGAGCGTGGGTTCGAATCCCACCCTCTCCGCCACCTGTGTGAAATAGGATATAATCTAACTTAGCAGCCAAATCTTATGGAGAGGTGCTAGAGTGGCCTATCAGGCGCGCCTGGAGAGCGCGTGTCGGTTTTCCGACCGTGGGTTCGAATCCCACCCTCTCCGCCACTTCCTTATTCTCTAATATATTTGCATTTAGCCATTTTTTGATACACACTATTGTGTGGAGCTGATAAAAGTAAAGCCGGTGGCTCCCCGAGTGTAGTGATGGTGGGCTTGGCTAGGGCTACATTCGGATGTCTTTCTGGCTTTCGCCAGCCCCCTCTAATTATCCCCCCGCTGTAATGCCATTGTTATTTTCGCAACAAGCTCTTAATTGTCTAGAGCCTGCTGCTATGCTAGAATGAAACTACTTTGGCAGTAAATGATAAGGACACCAAATACTGGGTAGGCTTTAATATCATCAAGGGCATCGGGCGTGTTAAATTCAGCCAGCTTGAGAACTACTTCGGCAATCTGGAGGATGCCTGGCAGGCTGGCCCGGCTGAGCTGAAGCAGGCCGGTCTGGACACAAAGTCAATTCAGGCCATTACAAACTGGCAGCCCAGGATTTCCCCGGATGAGGAGATGGCAAAACTTAAGCGCCATGGTGTAAAAGCGCTTACCTGGCGCCACCCGGATTACCCTGGCCGGCTTAAGGAAATATATGACCACCCACCAGTTCTTTATGTCAGGGGCTCCTTTCTCCCAGAAGACGAGTGGTGCCTGGCAGTAGTGGGCACCCGCCGGGCTACCGTCTACGGTCGGCAGGTAACTGAGGAGATAGTAAGTGAACTGGTTCACAGCAAAATCACCATTGTCAGCGGCCTGGCTAAAGGGATTGATTCAATAGCCCACCAGAGTGCCCTTGAGGCTAGCGGCAGAAGTATTGCCGTATTGGGCTGTGGGCTTGATATCGTCTACCCCGCGGAAAATGCCAGTCTAGCTCGCCGTATCATTGAGCAGGGAGCTCTGGTGAGCGAGTATCCGCTGGGCACCAGACCCAGAGCGGAACACTTTCCCAGGCGCAACCGTATCATGAGCGGACTGAGCCTCGGTGTCCTGGTTGTTGAGGGCGGAGAGACCAGCGGGGCAATGATTACCGCTAACCTGGCACTGGAGCAGAATAGAGAGGTCTTTGCTATTCCGGGTAGTATCCTATCACCGGCCTCAAGGGGCACCAACCGCCTTATCCAGGAAGGAGCCAAGCTGGTTCATGACCACACTGACATTCTGGAAGAGCTAAACCTGACAGCAGCCACCCACCAGCTGGAAATGAAGGAGATTATCCCCTCTTCTGATACCGAGTCTTTACTACTTAAGCAACTAGGCGCTGAACCAACCCATATTGACGAGCTCTGCCGCTCATGTGGTCTGCCCATGGCAACAGTCTCAAGCACCGTGGCTATGATGGAACTTAAGGGTCTGGTCAAGCAGGTAGGGACAATGAATTACGCTCTGGTCAGGGAACTAAGAGTGAAATACAGGGTAGAAATAGACTGATACAGTAAAATGGAACGACTATAATCAAAGCTACAGTTCAGACCGGGACGCCGAGAAAGGTTTAATGGACTGGTCACTATGAAAAAAAGTCTGGTAATAGTTGAGTCACCGGCCAAGGCCAGAACGCTGGGTAAGTTCCTGGGGCAAGGTTATAGTCTCAAGGCTTCGCTGGGTCACATCAGGGACCTGCCCAAGAGCCGGTTGGGAGTAGATATTGAAAATAATTTTGAGCCTAAATATGTGGTGCCCAAGAAAAAAAGTAAGATTGTGCGGGAACTTAGGCAGGCAGTCAAAACTGCGTCCACTGTATATCTGGCCACAGACCCTGACCGTGAGGGTGAAGCCATCGCCTGGCACCTGGCTGAGGTAACAAAACAGGGGAAAACTACCTACCGCCGTGTCGTTTTCCACGAAATAACCAAGGGGGCTATAGAGCGTGCCTTTAAATACCCCCGCTCCATAAACAGGCAGCTGGTTAACGCTCAGCAGGCACGTAGAGTCCTGGATAGACTGGTAGGCTATCAGATAAGCCCGCTTTTGTGGCGCAAGGTAAAGAGAGGCTTGTCAGCGGGCAGAGTCCAGTCGGTAGCACTGCGGATTATTGTTGACCGAGAACGAGAGATTTCAAAGTTTATCTCCGAAGAATACTGGACCATTGAGGCTGAGCTTACCAAGAAAATAGTTACTGCCGGGCCAGAAAACTTCCGCGCCATGCTCACTGGTCTTACCGATGGCACCAAGTTGGACCTCAGCAATCAGCAAGAAGCCTCCGAAATTAAGGAGGAGCTGGAAAGAGCTAGTTTTAGTGTAATTAAGGTAAAAACCAAAAAGGCGACCCGCCAGCCAGCACCACCGTTTATCACCAGCACTCTACAGCAGGAAGCCTGGCGTAAGCTACGCTTTGCTGCCGCCGAGACGATGGCTATTGCCCAGCAGCTTTATGAAGGTTTGAGCATAGGTGATGAGGGAAGCATTGGTCTCATCACCTATATGCGGACTGACTCACCACGAGTGGCCCGCGAAGCTACTCTTGAGACTAGAGATTACATCGTTAATAAATATGGTGCCGAGTTTGTGCCACCACGGGCGCGTTCTTTTGCCGCCAGGATGAAGACAGCCCAGGAAGCCCATGAGGCTATCCGCCCGACCAAGACTTGGCGACAGCCATCTCTGGTTAAACAATACCTGACGCCTAGCCAGTTTAGGCTTTACCAGCTCATCTGGCAGAGAATGGTAGCCAGCCAGATGGCAGCGGCGTCTTTTAACAATACTACCGTTGATATTGAAGCCAGATGCCCGGCTTCCAAGCCCAGATACCTTTTCCGAGCCTCAAGCTCGGTGAACACTTTTCCTGGATTTATGGTTCTCTACGCCGCCGGGAAGGACGAGGAGGAGAAGAAAAGCCGCTTACTGCCGCCTCTGGAAAAGAATGATAAGCTCAAGCTGCTGGGGCTTTCCCCGGAGCAGCACTTTACCCAGCCACCACCCCGCTTTAGTGAAGCCACATTGATTAAGATGTTAGAACAATGGGGTATCGGGCGCCCCAGCACCTACGCCCCAATCCTGTCTACAATCCAGGGGCGTGACTACGTTACCAAAGTAAGTGGCAGCCTTAAGCCCACAGAGCTGGGTAGCGTCGTCAGTGACATACTTATTAAATACTTCCCCGATATTGTTGACATTGAGTTCACCGCTCATATGGAGGATGAACTAGACAAGATTGCTAATGAGAACACAGATTGGGTCGGGGTAGTCAGAGATTTTTAC
>DAOWHE010000064.1 GCA_030641585.1 Dehalococcoidales bacterium
AGCCAAGAGGGAATGAAAATGACGGCACAGATTATCAGTGGCACCGAAATTGCCAAACAGATTCGTGAGGAGCTAAAACAGGAAATCGCTGAACTTAGGCTGAAGCATAATCTGATACCGGGCTTAGCCACTGTCCTGATGGGTAGCGACCCGGCTTCCCAGGTCTATGTTGGCTCGAAGGTAAAGACATGTGAGGCCCTGGGTATCTATTCGGAAAGGCACGACCTGTCGGCTGAAACCGATGAGCCAACACTGCTGGCTCTCGTTGACCGACTTAATAAAGACCCCAAGATTCACGGTATCCTGGTGCAGTTACCCCTACCAAAGCATATCAACGAAACCAATATTCTTCTGACTGTTGACCCCAAAAAGGATGTTGACGGCTTTCACCCAGTGAATGTGGGCAAACTGATGATTGGGCAACCGGACTATCTACCCTGCACTCCACACGGCATCCAGGAGCTACTTATCAGGTCAGGAGTCAAGATTGAGGGAGCCGAGGTCGTTATTGTCGGCAGAAGCAATATCGTGGGTAAACCTTTAGCCAATATCCTGCTGCAAAAGAAAGCCGGGGCCAATGCCACCGTTACCGTATGCCATACCGGAACCGGTGACATCGCCTTTCATACCAGGAGGGCTGATATAATAATTGTAGCCCTCGGAAAACCTAAATTCATTACTGCTGATATGGTCAAGGAGGGGGCGGTAGTGATAGATGTCGGCGTCCACCGGATAGGAAAAACCGCAGAGGGCAAAGCCATCTTATGTGGTGATGTTGACTTTGACGCTGTTAAGGAGAAGGCCAAAGCCATAACTCCGGTACCTGGTGGCGTTGGACCAATGACCATAACTATGCTTATGCTAAATACGGTAAAGGCAGCCAAGTTGGCTGCTGGCTTGGCCTAGAACGGAGGGAAGAGATGGAATATAAGATTCTGGAAAAGAGCGCCCCCGGCCGCAACAAGGTAAAGGTGCTGGGAGCCACCTTTGAGAAGGGTAAACCCAGGGGGGAGGCTGCCGGGAGGTGGCAACATAAACTGAGGAACAGAGAGGAGAAACTGAAATATCTTGAAGCTGGTGAGCATTACTAGTACGGAAAAGAGTGGTTTGGCAGTGAAAAAAGAAAGAGCCCGGCTTAAAGTAATGGAGGCAAAAATGGCATTTGAGGTTCCCAAGCTCTCATATAGTGGCCGAATCAGAGAAATAACACTGGGTAAGGGGGATAAAGCGGTAACTGTTGGTGGTGAGATGTCCTACCCCTTCCACCTCTTTGAAGGCGAGATGCCACACCTGCCCAAAATAGCCATGGAGGTTTATGATACACTGCCTGAGGGCTGGGCCGAGGCTGCTCTGGAGCCATTTAAGGGGGTAACCGATGACCCGGTTGCCTGGGCCAAGAAATGCATCGATGACTACGGGGCAGAAATGGTCTGTCTTCAACTGGAAAGCACCGACCCCAATGGGCTTGACCGCAGCGCTCCCGAAGCCGCCGAAATTGCCAAAAAGGTAGCTGATGC
Organism: Dehalococcoidales bacterium; assembly: GCA_030641585.1. Classification (GTDB taxonomy): domain Bacteria; phylum Chloroflexota; class Dehalococcoidia; order Dehalococcoidales; family ARS1013; genus ARS1013. The sequence continues at coordinate 1,518 of DAOWHE010000064.1, forward strand.
TATCAGTGTCCCTCTAATCGTCTGGGGAACAGCCAATCATGATAAAGATACTGAGGTCTTGAGAAAGGTATGCGAGCTCTGCCAGGGGAAGAACCTGATAATAGGACCGGTGGAGGAAGGGGATTATAAAAAGATAGCTGCCGCAGCAATTGGTTACCAGCACACGGTAGCTGCCTCAACTCCTATAGACATAAACCTGGCTAAGCAGCTCAATATTCTGCTGGGCAATCTTGGCATTGCTGACGAGCGGCTCTTGATAGACCCTACTATTAGCGGCATAGGCTACGGCATTGAATACTGCTACTCAGTAATGGAGAGGATGCGGGTAGCCGCCTTAACCCAGCAGGATGAAAAACTCCAGCTGCCTATCATCTGCAACGTAGCCAGAGAAACATGGAAGACCAAAGAAGTAAAGATACCAACTGAAGAAGACCCCAAGCTCGGGGATGCCAAAAAGCGAGGTATTCTAATGGAAGCCATGTCAGCTATGGTCTTGCTTCTGGCCGGGGCTGACATATTAATTATGAGACACCCAGAGGCAATAAAGCTGATTAGGGAGATGATTTCTGAACTGGCAGCTTCATAAATAGTTAAAAAAGAGGGGTGATACAAAGATGGCAGAAAAAGAGGTAAAGAAGAGTATTGATAGTGCCACTATCAATATGCTAGAAAAGGCCTCAAGCGATGGAGTTAGCACCGCCTTTAGTCGGGCAGCAGCAATGAAGCCCTGCCCCATAGGTGCTGAGGGCAGCTGCTGTAGCAACTGTGCTATGGGGCCCTGCCGAGTTCCCTTACCTAGAGGCAGGGAAGAGACCCTGGAGGATAAACAAAAGAGAAAAGGGGTCTGTGGAGCCACTGCGGAGACCATCGCCGCCCGTAATTTTCTCCGCATGATAGCCGCCGGGACGGCATCCCATAGCGACCATGGCCGTGAGGTAACCAAGATATTTTTAGCTGTGGCTAAGGGAGAGGCACCAGGCTACGAAATCAAAGACGAGCAGAAGCTCCTGCAGCTAGCTCTGGACTTTGGCATCAAAATTGGCGATCGCAGCAATAATGAAATAGCCGTTGATATTGGCCAAACCCTCTTAGGCGAGTTCGGCAAGCAGGAGGGAGAGCTCCTGTTTCTTAAGCGGGCGCCACTTAAACGCCAGGAACTATGGCGAAAGCAGGGGGTTGCCCCACGGGGTATAGATAGAGAAGTGGTTGAGGCAATGCATCGCACCCACATGGGGGTTGACCAGGACTACCACAGCCTGCTCCGCCACGGGGTTAGAACAGCGCTGGCCGACGGCTGGGGGGGCAGCATGATTGCCACTGAGCTACAGGATGTCCTGTTTGGCACCCCGTCACCGGTAGCGAGTCAGATAAACCTCGGCGTGCTTAAAAAAGACGAAGTAAATGTTATCATCCACGGCCACGAGCCCTATCTTGCCGAACTAATTGCCGTCGTGGCTCAAGACCCCAAGATAATCCAGTACGCCAAGTCCAAGGGCGCTAAAGGGATAAACCTAGCCGGTATGTGCTGCACTGCCAACGAGATATTGATGCGCCATGGGATACCTATAGCCGGTAATTTCCTGCAGCAAGAGCTAGCCATAGTTACCGGAGCTCTAGAGGCTATAGTGGTTGATGTCCAGTGCATTATGCAAGGGCTAGCCGATGTTGCCAGCTGCTATCATACCAAGGTCATTACCACCGACCGCAGAGCCCATATCCAGGACGCTACTCATATGGAGTTTGATGAGCATAAAGGAGTTGAATCAGCTAAAGCAATACTTAAAGCCGCCATTGATAACTTCCCCAATAGAGGCCAGAATGTTCGCATTCCCAAGGAGAAGACCGACCTCATTGCCGGCTTCAGCCATGAGACCATTAACTATTTACTCGGCGGAATGTTTCGCGCTTCCTACCGGCCACTGAATGACAATATAATTAACGGACGAATAAGGGGAGTGGCTGGCGTTGTTGGCTGCAACAATCCCCGGGTTACCCACGATATGCAACTGGATATGGTCAAAGAACTCATCAAGAACGATGTGCTAGTCCTGCAAACCGGTTGCATGGCTATGGCCAGTGCCAAAGCCGGACTGATGGTTCCCGAGGCGGCGGCTAAATATGCTGGCGCGGGCTTAGCCTCAGTATGTGAAGCGGTTGGTATCCCACCGGTACTGCACATGGGCGCCTGTATTGATAACTCTCGCCTCCTGATGGCGGCCACAGCCATGGTTAAAGACGGAGGCTTAGGTGACGACCTCAGCGACCTGCCGGTAGTCGGCGCCGCCCCCGAATGGATGAGCGAGAAGGCACTTGCCATCGGCCAGTACTTCGTTGCCTCCGGAGTATTTACCATATTCGGCGTAACCTGGCCGACTATAGGCAGTAAAGAAGTAACCAAATATCTATTTGAGGACTTTGAGGAAATGTATGGTGCCACCTGGGCCTTTGAACCAGACCCGATTAAGGCAGCCCATCTTATGATTGAGCAAATTGATAAAAAGCGCAAAGCTCTGGGGATTGACAAGGCTCGAGAGCGGATACTCTACGATATGGAAATGAGACGGGAGCTGGAAGCAGTCTGACAACCCGAGCTAGCAATTAAGTAAAGGATGGTTAAAAATGTCTAAAATCATCGCATCAGCAGCTATTAGAGGAGCCCACAAAATTGTAGCCCGAGCTGAAAAGAAATGGCAAGAGGCAATGGAGAAGTGGCAACCGAATGAAGCGGTAGGCTTTCCCAACACTGCCTATTACCTGCCAGTAATCTACGGCATTTTAGGCATCAAGGTTGAAAAATTGGCTGATATGGAGCCGGTGCTGAAGCGATGTAAGTCTCTCCTGCCACCACTGGTAAAAGAGACACACCCACTTCCCTACCTGGCACCAGCCCTTGACGCCGGCATGGCAACCTTCTTTGCCGAAGAAATCATTGAAGCCATAAGGTATCTGGAAGAGCCAGATTTTTACACCAAACAGGAAGATCCCACCGACAATAATATCTGGCTAGGTGCCGCCGACGATGTAATCCTCAGAAAGAGAGGGATTGAATTTGTTGATGGCACCGCCCCTGGTTTTGCTGCCATACTCGGTGCGGCGCCGACTAATGAAATAGCCGTCAAAATTGCTCATGAACTCCAGCAGAAGAACCTTTATGTCTTTATGACAGCTTCTCATGACGGCAAAAAGTTCTCCGAGCAGCTTATAGAGTCCGGAGCGCAGATTGGCTGGCCGACTCGTCTTATCTCCTTTGGCCCAGACGTTTCAGCCACCGTCTTTGCCATGGGTTTTGCCACCAGGGTCGCCCTCTCCTTCGGCGGTGTTTCACCCGGCGATTTCAGGAAGGTCCTCATCTATAACAAAGACCGCACTTTCGCCTTCGCCATGCCGCTGGGCTATGTTACCGATGAGTGGTATGCCAATGCCGCTGGGGCTGTTAACTTCGGATTCCCGACCATTGCCGATACCCCGATACCGGAAATTCTGCCCACTGGAATCTGCACCTATGAGCATGTTGTCGCCAATATTCCCCATGACAAAATAGTGGCTAGAGCGATAGAGGTAAGAGGGCTAAAGGTTGCCGTCGCTGAAGTGCCGATACCGGTAGCCTATGGTCCCGCCTTTGAAGGCGAGAGGGTCAGGCGTGATGACGTTTATCTGGAGTTTGGCGGCGGCAAAACACAGATGATTGAGTGGGTTACCTCCAAGCGAATGGATGAAGTGGAGGATGGCAAGATTGAGGTCATCGGACCAGAGATAACCGATGTCCCGGTTGGTTCCAAACTACCTATGGCCATAGCCGTTGAGGTTGCCGGCCGGGAGATGCAGGAGGATTACGAACCTATCCTGGAGCGGCAGATTCACCATTATATAAACTATGCCCAAGGGCTAATGCACATTGGACAAAGGGATATTGCCTGGATACGAATTAGCAAGGCAGCTATGGAGAAGGGTTTTAAGCTCCACCACATAGGTTCTATCCTCCATACCAAACTACACCAGGATTTTGGTCGGATTTTTGATAAATTACAGATAAGAATTTACACCGAGGCGGACAAGGTGCAAGAGATAGTAGATAAAGCCAAAGCGATATATGCCATTCGAGATGCCCGGATTGAAGGCATGACCGATGAAACTACTGATATGTTCTACTCGTGCACCTTGTGTCAGTCTTTTGCCCCCAGCCATGTTTGCGTCATCAGCCCGGAGAGAACCGGCCTCTGCGGCTCCTATAACTGGATGGATTGCAAGGCGGCTAAAGAGATTAATCCTACCGGGCCCAATCAGCCGGTGCCCAAAGGGGAGACCATTGATGCCAAGCTTGGTCAGTGGAAAGGGGTAAACGAGTTTGTCTTTAAAGCCTCTCGTGGTAAACTGGACCACTACAACTTCTACAGCATCATATATGACCCAATGACTGCCTGTGGCTGTATGGAGTGCATTTCCGCTATCTTGCCACTGTGTAACGGAATAATGGCGGTAAATAGAGAGCACACCGGGATGACCCCCTGTGGCATGAAGTTTACCACGCTGGCAGGAACTATCGGTGGTGGCATAAGTAGCCCCGGCTTTGTTGGCCACAGCAAGTATAATATTAACCAGAGAAAATTCCTCAGTGCCGAGGGTGGTATTAAGAGGTTGGTCTGGATGCCCAAGATGCTTAAGGAAGAGATTGCCGACCGCTTTAACGCCAGGGCAAAAGAAATCGGCATTCCCAACCTTCTTGACATGATAGCCGACGAGACAGTGGGCACCACCGAGGAGGAAATCCTCCCCTTCCTCGAGGAGAAAGGACACCCGGCGCTCACTATGGAACCAATAATGTAGCCAAAGGAGATGTACCAATGCCCCTTACCGGAATAGAGATCTATAAGCTGCTACCCAAGACCAACTGTGGTGAATGCGGTGTGCCCACTTGTCTGGCTTTTGCCATGAGTCTGGCTGCCGGGAAGGCGGAACTGGCCGCCTGCCCATATGTTTCAGACGAGGCAAAGGCCAAATTAGAGGAGGCATCAGCGCCACCCATCAGAGCGGTTACTATCGGTGTCGGTAGTAGAGCCATAAAGGTTGGCGGTGGGACAGTCATGTTCCGCCACGAAAAAAGGTTTGACAACCCTCCCGGCTTTGCCATCCTCATCAGCGACACTATGGCCGAAGTTGAGGTTTTGAGTCGGCTGGAGAGGTTCCAAAAGCTCCAATATGAGAGGGTAGGGCTTACACTCCGTCCCGAGCTGGTGGCTTTAAGGTGTGACTCAGGAGATGCCAGCAAATTTGAGGCTCTGGTTGCTAAAGTTAATAAGCAAAATAACGACTGTAACATTATCCTGATGAGTGAAAGCCCTGATATCCTAGCGGCTGGGCTTAAAGCCTGTGCTAGCCGAAAACCACTCCTTTACGCCGCCACAAAGGACAACCTGGACCGAGTAGCCGATTTGGCTAAAAAACACTCCTGCCCGCTAGCAGTAAAGGCCGACAGCCTGGAAGAGCTTGCCCAGCTTAGCTCAAAACTGACTGAGTCCGGAGTTAAAGACATAGTCCTTGATTCCGGGGCAAGGACTATTCGCCAAACATTCGAAGACCAGATAGCTATCAGGCGAGCCGCCCTAGATAAGAAGTCCCGTCCCCTGGGCTTTCCAACCATTGTTTTCCCCGGCGAGATGAGCGATAACCCAATGAAGGAAGCCCTAATTGCGGCCACTTTTGTGGCTAAATATGGTGGTATAATCGTCCTCTCTGACTTTCAGGGTGAAAGCCTGTTCCCGCTGCTTGTAGCCAGACTGAATATTTATACCGACCCGCAGCGGCCACTGGCCACCGGTGAGGGAATCTATGAGATTGGCGGCCCTGATGAAAACTCCCCGGTGCTCATTACCTCTAATTTTTCCCTCACCTACTTCATTGTCTCTGGTGAAATAGAGAATAGCCGGCTTCCCAGCTACCTCTTGGTCAAAGACACCGAAGGACTCTCGGTTATGACCGCCTGGGCAGCCGGAAAATTCGGTGCCGATGCTATTGCCCCCTTCGTTAAGAAGTGCGGCATCACCGAGCGGGTTAAACACAGAAAACTCGTAATTCCCGGTTATATAGCTATTGAAAGTGGCAGTCTGGAAGAGGAACTGCCGGGTTGGGAGATTCTGATTGGCCCCAGGGAGGGGGCGCACATTCCAGCCTACCTTAAAACATGGAAACCTTAAGGAGAAAACTCGTGATACTTGTCGGGGAAAATATAAATATTATGTCCCAAACTATCGGGCCTGCCCTGAGACAGAAAGACCCTCAGCCTATTCAGGAGCTGGCCCGGGCTGAGACTGAAGCCGGTGTTTCTTGGCTTGACCTCAATATCGGCCCTGCCCGCAAGGCCGGTGATGAGCTGATGAGCTGGCTGGTTAACACTGTGCAGGAGGTTACCAATTTGCCATTATCTCTGGATACGACAAACCCGGTGGCTATGGAGGCCGGTCTAAAGGCATGCCAGAGGAAGGCACTAATAAATTCTGTATCTCTTCAGCCGGAGAGGCTGGAGAAGGTATTGCCCCTGGTCAAGCAGTACAATGCAAGTATGATAGGTCTCCTCTGGGGAGTGGAGGGCATGCCTCGCGATGCCAACGAAAGATGCCTGCTTGCCGTTGATCTTATCTACAAAGCTAACCAACTGGGCATCCCCAATGAAAATATCTGGATTGACCCTATCGTTACCCCAGTGAGCGTTGAAATAAACCAGATTACAGCCTGTTTTGAGTTTATGAGCATGCTTTCCGACATTGCTCCGGATTGCAAATCTATCGTCGGCCTGTCCAACGTTTCAAACGGCACACCAGCCCACCTGAGGCCCTATCTCAATCGCACCTGCCTAGCGATGCTGATGAAGTACGGGCTCTATTCCGCCATTGCCGATGCCTTTGACCCTGAACTGGTAAAGCTCGCCAGAGGCGAGATGCCGCAGATAGTTGAGCTGGTGCATCGGGTAATGGACGGTGAGAGTCCTGACCTTTCCTCTTTGAGTCAGCAAGAGCGAAACTACGTAAAAACAGTCCGTGTTCTTACCGGCCAGTCACTCTACTCTCACTCGTGGCTTGAGATATAGCCCCAACCATAAAGTGAAGAAAAGATTTTTATCGCTGCCTAATCAGAGAGACTACCAGTATGGTTATAAGCTTGCTTATAAACTCGCCAGTTCCGAGCTGGCCAAGATTGATTATATAGAAAAGCTGTGTCTAAAAAGCGGTGCTCAATTTAAGCTAATAGGCTCCCAAAAGATTATCACCCTTGAATTCTTGAACAGGTCTTATCAAATCCGTTTTCCTGATATTGACGTTTCATTAATTGATAGCAAGGAGCCAGTTCCGCTAAGAGATAAACTCCTAATACTCCACTATCTAAGATGGGCAAAAGGTAGCCCCATCACCAATAAAGTAATTACCTTCAGGGAATTACCGGAGGGGGCTAGCTACTTCCCGAACTTCTCCCAGAGAGCAATAATGCCCCTCTTAGACAACTTTGGCCAAGAGCCTCATCGGCTGCTGGCCGCCGCTGAAAAGCTGGGAGGTCACAAGGCAGATTATGGAGACGCAGCCGTCACCATTAATGCCTTTAGCCGGGTAGCGATAACCCTGGTTCTATGGCAAGGTGACGACGAGTTTGCCCCTAGAGGAAGCATCCTGTTTTCAAGTACTATCTCCGATTACCTCTCTACCGAGGATATAGCTGTGCTCTGTGAAACCATCGCCTGGGGACTAGTCAGAGCTTTAAGAGAAACCGAGCAACCCCCGTTCTTGGGTGGAAAACAATAGCTCTCCTACTTGCCAGCTGTTTTCTGCTACTCCACGGTCACGCTCTTAACCAGGTTCCGTGGGAAGTCTATGGGGCAACCTCTTTCCTTGGCTGTATAATAAGCCAGCAGCTGGGTAACCACAATAGCGACAATTGTCAATACAACCACTTTCTTGACACCCAACACCTCAAAGCGTTACCATAGACGGAAGATTAAAAGCAGCTAAGGAGACGGGCACAATGGTAATAGACGTTAGCGACCAAGACTTTGAAGCCCAGGTGATAAAATCTACCCAGCCGGTGCTGGTGGATTTATGGGCACCCTGGTGCGGACCCTGTCGCATGGTTGCCCCTGTCATTGAAAAACTGGCAGAGAAGTACCAAGGCAGGTTCAAGTTCTACCGGTTAAACATTGACGAGAATCCAAAAACACCAGCCAAATACAGGGTAATGTCAATACCTACGCTAATATTCTTTAAGGATGGCAAGGCAGTAGACACGGTAATCGGCGCTGTGCCCGAATCCACCCTTCAGCCAAAAATTGATGGCCTCCTCCAGTAGTCCTCATCGCAGTATCCAGATTCATTTACAGCTAACTCTTGCATCAGACTCATCCATACTTACTACTACCAGCATTGGGTAGCACCGCCGGCAGGCCACTTAGCGGGTGGCTGTAGACATAGCTTCCAGCCCCATAGACCTCCTTGATATTATCATCAGTAATGACCTCACTTGGTGTACCTTCGGCATGAATCCGGCCATTATTTATGAGGACCAAGCGGTCACAGTATTGTGCTGCCAGATTTAGGTCATGAAGGGCAGTTACAACTGTCAACCCTTTCTCCTGACACAGGCTTTTGATTACATCAAGGATTTCTACCTGACGGCTGATATCCAGATTCGCCGTCGGTTCATCTAAAAGGATTGCTTCTGTCTCCTGAGCCAGGACACGAGCAATAACCACGCATTGTATCTCACCACCGGAAAGCTCACCTATCCTTCGCCGGGCAAGGTGCTGTATTGATGCTTTTTCCATAGCCCGCCAGGCGATAGCCATATCTTTCGGGCCTTCATACTGAAACAGGCCAAGGTGCGGGTTCCTGCCCATAAGCACCACCTCAAAGGCGGTAAAGGCGCTGGGAAGGAGCGGAATCTGCGGGACGACACCGAGCCAACGAGCTAAATCCCTCCTTGATATAGTGGATATATTCTTTCCGTCCAGAATTATTCTGCCCGAATAGGGTGAGATAACCCGGCTCAAAGCCTTGATAATAGTTGACTTGCCACAGCCGTTTGGCCCGACAAGACCCAGTATCTCCCCGGGCTTCATCTGAAAGGTTATGTCCTTGACCACTACCTTACGCCCATAGCCAAGGGTGACGTTTTGCATCTCCAGTTTAGTCATCTTTTTCTCTTTAGAACAGCATCTTAGTCCGGCGCCGAAGCAGGTAAAGAAAGAAGGGCGCTCCACAGAGGGCAGTAATTACCCCTATTGGTATCTCGGAAGGTGCCATGATGGTGCGGGCTACGACATCGGCCAGAATAAGGAAAATGGCACCGCTGAGGATAGACAAGGGAAGTAAGAAACGGTAATCCGGTCCCCAAATCAGGCGCACTGCATGAGGGATAATGATGCCAATAAATCCAATGATGCCGACGAAGGAAACGGCGGCGGCAGTTATAAGGGTAGCCGCAATAAGCAGAATAAGCTTGAGCCTTTCCACATTGATGCCCAGTTGCTGAGCCTGCTCCTCGTCAAGCTGCATTATATTGAGCGAGCGGGCAAAAAGCATGATTACCACCGCCCCCGCCACCATAATGGGTAGAACCACCTGTACCTCAGACCACTGGCTTAAGGAAAAACTGCCCATCAGCCAAAAAATAATTCCCTGCATCTTTGCTCCACTGGTAATTACCAGGTAAGAAACGATGGCGCCAAGAAGGGCCCCCAATGCGACACCAGCCAGAATAAGGGTAGTTACCGGAAGGATCCCGCCCACCCGGGCCAAACCATAAACAACGGCTACGCTAACCAGTGCCCCGGCGAAAGCAAATAACGGCACAATACCGATACCCATGCCGGCAACCGGAAGCAGGAAGCCAATGACGGCTCCCAGAGCAGCCCCTTGAGCCACGCCAATAAGATAAGGGTCGGCTAAGGGATTGCGAAACAAGCCCTGATAGGTAGCCCCGGCTATCGCCAGCGCTGCGCCAATCACTCCAGCCAGAATAACCCTGGGTAAGCGTATCTCCAGAACTATGGTCTCCCAGGCACTCGTCCAAGAAGGAGTTATGTCAACCAAAGGCAACTTAGAAAGCAAAATGCTGGATATAGTCAAGAGAGGAATGTCAACGCTACCAATGGCAGTAGCCAGTGCCACCACTATTACAAGAAGTGCCAAAAGCCCCAATATGGCATAGATGCGGCCACGCCAGTAAGGATAGAGTATAGCTGGCACAGGCCGATTGGCAAAAGATAGTTTAGCTTGCTCAGATGACATGATTAGCAAATCCTAAAAGCTCTTATGACTCCGGGTCTTAACTCCTTGGCGTACTTAAGTCTTTCTAAGGAGCGGCACCGAATATCTCCGGATGGAGCATCTTAGCCAATAGTTCCAGTGCCTCTACTATCCGCGGTCCGGGGCGGCTAATCACGCTTCCGTCTATCCCATATACCCGGCCATTCCGGCGGGCATCTGTGTCTCTCAACCTCGGCTCTGTTTTGATAAACTGAAAAGATAAGTCCTCGCCGGTTGCATAGCTGACACTGGCAATCATCACTTCGGGATTTGCCTGAATGACCACCTCTAAACTGATAGTCGTCCACCCAGCGAGGTCTCGGGCAATATTGGTACCGCCTGCCTTTCCAATCAGGTCATCCTGGAAGGTTCCGGAGCCAGGTGCCATCAAAGGGTCGTGCCAGACGATGTAAAAACCCCTCGGTCTTTGACCCTGAGACAGGCTATCCGTCTTATCTGTTACCGCCTTAATCCTACTCCGCATATCTGCTACCAACCCAGAAGCCTCCTCTTCCACTCCTGTAATCTCCCCCACCAGGGTAATAGCCTCCAATACCTCATCAAGGGTCTGCGGTGCCAAAACAAAAACAGTAAATCCCCTCTCCTCAAGCTGCAAAATGATGTCCTCTGTTTGGATTTCAGCAGCTAATATCAAGTCCGGGGAAAGGTCAATTAGTTGCTCCATGTTCGGTGCCGGATAAACACCTATGACGGGTTTCTCCTTAGCTTCTGGTGGGTAATCAGAAAAGTCCGATACTGCCACTACCCTGTCAGCCAAGCCCAGAGCGAACAGAATCTCAGTATTATTCGGAGACAGAGAAATAATTCTTTCCGGTGCCTCCTCTATGGTAACCACCCGACCCAGGTCATCAGTTACTGTCATCGGAAATGCTGCTTCTCCTCCAGGTGGCGGTGTTTTGCCAGAATCTGATGTGCAGCTCGCTAACGGGCTTACCAGTATTACCAGAATCAAAGAGAATATCACCATGCTGGCGCTCAGCCGCTGTAGTTTTCTTTTCATGCCTGTGCCAAAGACACCCATATTACTTAATTTTTTCAACTGTTATCTCCTAACTCATAAATAATTTGTTTTTTTAGTCAAAAAAATTCCCTTGCCCCAGGGACAAGGGAACGTCCTCATGTCTTACCAGCCATGATGCACCTCCTCTCCCGCGGAGACCTTGCACCCTAGAGGTCTGGCGTCCTGACTTCTGGTAGAGCTTCTACCAGTCACAGTAGGCGGTACTGCGTCGGATTCTCACCGACTTGCCCTCCAGTTAAGCCTGAATCAGTTTCAGGCCCCTCTAGGCAGCCTATTATTCAGTTGTCTTTTAATAGGCTACATTTTTACTCAATCTTTGTCAAGTCACATATGGCAAAGTTATATCATCAGATAAACAACCTTGCCAAAAGATAGCTTACTCTTCATGAGTGAGTCTTTTCACCCACAACTGGGGCTACGAGGTCACAACCCGTCTTAGCGCTTCCAGCCTTTTTCTAATATCCCTGGCGAGCTTCTCATCAGTAATAAGCTGTTTCAACCGGGATGAGTCAAGGCTCAGCACCTGCTGCCATAGCCCCTCAGGCTCAAGTAATGCCCTGACCTCCTCTTCATCAAAACCGGTCTTCTCCACCGTCCGATAAGTAATAGCATGTTCCTTACCATAAACCCGATTTAACCCCGCAGACTGGCAGAAATCAATAACTGCTTGCCTTATCTCCTCAAGCTGAGACTCAAGCTCTTTTATTTGACTTTGTAATAAGACATATCGCTCAACGGCCTCATCCATCGCCGTTCCCTCTAACTGAGCAGCTTCCCCCAGCTCAGGCACAATTTCCACATATTTATGCCTGTAGTATGGGCAGTGTTCGGCGAAGTCACAGGGACAGAACTGATTCTCAATCGCCGGGAACCTGTTCTGAGCAATGCTTTCGGCTACCTCCAGCACCAGACGACTGGCGGCTTCAAGCTGCGCCCCACCTCTGGCGGCACAACTACAAGGGGTATTGGACCTTAAGTGATACAGAGTGAGCTTCTCTACCGGGAGAAACCACATCCGCTCTACCGCCAGTTGGTAGAGTGTTAGCTGGAGGTCGTCCTCCAGATAATCCCTGGTAAATAGTCTTTGACTTGTCTTATAGTCAACTATGGAAAGCCCCCCACTATCCAGTTTATCTATCCTATCAATAAATCCTCTCAGCTTGACTCCCTCAATATCAATATAAAACAGCCTCTCCACCGCCACCGGCAACCTGAAATCGGCACTGTGCACTTCCCAGAATCTAGACAGTATCTGCCGGCCATAGTCCCTATATTTTGCCTCCTCTTTGGCAGACTGATACCCCGCCGAAAGCCATACCTTTTCATAGTACTGGAGTAGTTCATCAAGCGATGGTGGCGGCGGCGCACTTACCCCAAAAAAGTACTCAGCACAAAGGTGCAGGGTAGAGCCAAAGCTAAAATACCACTTGTCCTTTGGCTTAAGACCATCAATATATTGCAGTTTGTAGCATAAGGGGCAGGACTGGTATAATGAAATCTGGCTAT
>DAOWHE010000012.1 GCA_030641585.1 Dehalococcoidales bacterium
GGGCTTCTCTTCCGCAGTGAGAAGATTCGCCATACTTACCCCTTCTGCTGGCGCTGTGAGGCGCCTCTTCTCTACTATGCCAAGCAGACCTGGTATATCAGGACGACAGCCGTAAAAGACAGGCTTATTGCCTTAAATAACGAGATAAACTGGTATCCGGAGCACATCAAGCACGGCCGCTTCGGTGACTGGCTGGAGAATAATGTTGACTGGGCCTTCTCCCGAGAGCGTTACTGGGGGACACCGGTCCCTATCTGGCAATGCGAATCTTGTGGCAAATACGAGTGTATCGGCTCTCTTGAGAAGCTAAAGGGGAAACCTGGCTTTACCGGGCTAAAAGAGCCGTTAGATTTACATCGCCCCTTTGTTGATGAGCTGATCTTTGATTGTCCTGAGTGTAAATCAAAGATGAAGCGGGTTGCCGATGTTATTGACTGCTGGTTTGATTCGGGAGCCATGCCATTAGCCCAGTGGCACTACCCCTTTGACCCTGAGAGTAAAACTATACGTGAGGACGGCAGGTTCCCGGCCGACTACATCTGTGAAGCCGTTGACCAGACCCGCGGCTGGTTTTATAGCCTGCACGCCATATCCACCCTGCTGTTTGACCGTATCTCTTTTAAGAATGTTATCTGCCTGGGGCACATCCTTGATGCCAAGGGGAATAAGATGAGCACATCCAAGGGGAATGTGGTTGAGCCGTGGGCGGTAATTAATAAGTATGGGGCTGATGCTGTCCGCTGGTATTTCTTTACCGCCTCGCCACCGGGCAATTCCCGCCGTTTCTCTGAGCAGTTGGTCTCCGAGGTAACACGGCAGTTCTTGCTTACCCTGTGGAATGTCTACTCTTTCTTTGTTACCTATGCCAATATAGACAAATTCACCCCCAACTCAAAAGTAACCCGGCTTGAGCCATCTGAGCTTGACCGCTGGATTAGCTCTGAGCTAAATAAGCTGATAGCTGATGTTGATGGGGCACTTGATGGTTATAACCCGACTGAAGCCGGTAGAAAAATCGAGAGCTTTACAGGTAATCTGTCTAACTGGTATGTGCGCCGTAGCCGTCGGCGCTTCTGGAAGAGTGAGAATGATGCCGATAAGCTATCGGCATATAATACACTTTATCAGTGTCTGGTTACCCTGTCCAAGCTGCTGGCGCCGCTTACCCCCTTCCTGGCTGAGGAAATGTACCAGAACCTGGTCTGCTCGGCATTTCCTTTAGCCCCGGACAGCGTCCACCTGGCTGATTTCCCGGTGGCTGATAAGACCATGATTGATGAGCAACTATCGGCTGATACTCAGTTGGCAATGAAAATGTCAAGCCTGGGACGGGCAGAACGGAGCAAGCGTGGTATTAAGGTTCGTCAACCACTGCCGAGCTACCATGTTAGTTTCGGAATGGGGCAAGCCCTGAAGAGCGAGGCAATCAAGCAATCAGTGCTGGACGAATTAAATGTAAAGTATATAAAGCTTGCGACCTCGGAAGAATTAGCAGCTATGGCAAAAAATCCTGATTATGTGGTTGATAATGAATCATCTCCTTCTACAGCTATTTATACAAAGCTAACTCCTGAGCTTAAAGCTGAAGGGATGGCACGGGAGATCGTACATCGCCTGCAGACCATGCGCCGTCAGGCCGGGTTTGATATTGCAGACCACATTACCGTCTACTACCAGGGAGATGATTACGTCAGACAAGTGATGCAGGATAAAGACCTTGCCGGTTACATTAGGCGGGAAACACTATCCCGGGCGCTTGTTGATAAAGTCTCCGGTGAGAGTATATCCACTGAAAGTTATAAACTTGCCGGCCACGATATTTTGCTGGGGGTCACCAAACTGGCTGCGTGACCATCCAGTGACAGCAAGCCATAGCACCGGCTCCTCTATTTCCCTTTAGTAAAGAAAGGGGCCGGGTACAGCCCCAGCCCCCTATCGCGCAGTTTATACTTATTTATGCCGTAGGTACCTCAGGCAGAGAAGCCAGTGCCTCTTTTACCTTTTCCTCAGGGTACTCATAATCAGTTAATCTTCCCGAGAGGTACTCGTCATAGGCAGCCATATCAAAGTGCCCATGTCCGCATAGCAAGAAGAGAATCGTTTTTGCCTCGCCGGACTCGCGGCATCTGATGGCTTCGTCAATAGCTGCCTTGATGGCGTGTGCCGGCTCTGGGGCAGAGATAATACCCTCGGAGCGGGCAAAAGTTACCGCTGCCTTAAAGGTAGCCACCTGGTGCTCAGCCCGAGCCTCAATTAAGCCCAGCTTATGGAGGTGGCAGAGGATGGGTGACATCCCGTGATAGCGAAGCCCGCCAGCATGAACCGGTGGTGGAACGAAGCTATGCCCCAAGGTATACATCCTGACTATAGGGGCAAATCCGGCTACATCACCAAAGTCCCAGGTGTAAATGCCCTTGGTCATGGTGGGGCAAGCTTCCGGCTCTACGGCGACCAGCCTTAAATCTTTGCCACCCATCTTATCCTTGATGAAGGGAAGAATCATTCCGCCAAAGCTTGAGCCGCCGCCGACACAACCAAAGATAACATCAGGGTAGGCATCCGCCATCTCCAGTTGCTTCTTTATCTCCTGGCCGATAACGGTCTGGTGGAGCAGGACGTGGTTGACAACACTGCCGATGGAGTACTTGGTATCATCGTGGGCGAAGGCATCCTCACAGGCTTCGCTGATGGCAATACCAAGGCTACCGGGAGAATCGGGATCCTCGGCTAGAATGCGGCGTCCTATTTCAGTATCCTCACTGGGACTGGCAACGACCTTTGCCCCCCAGGTCTCTATCATGGAGCGCCGGTATGGTTTCTGGTTGTAGCTCACCTTGACCATATAGACCTTGCATTCAAGACCGAAGAACATAGCGCCCAAGGCCATGGCACTTCCCCACTGGCCGGCACCGGTCTCAGTAGCTAAGCGTTTGAACCCTTCCTTCTTGGCATAGTAAGCCTGAGGCACGGCAGTATTGAGCTTGTGGCTGCCAGCCGGGCTTACTGATTCGTTTTTATAGAAAATCTTGGCCGGTGTATTTAGAGCCTTCTCCAACCCATAGGCCCGGTGCAGGGGACTGGGTCGCCACAGCTTGTAAATTTGCTGAACCTCATCCGGTATTTCAATATAGCTCTCGGTGCTGAACTCCTGTTTATTGATAGCATCGGGAAAGAGGGGAGGAGGCAGAGGTCCCTCCCTGGGCAAGGGCTCTTTGGTGCCGGGATGGACCAGGGGTGGCAGTGGCTCAGGCAAATCTGGCAGGACGTTATACCAGTGAGTTGGCAGGTCTCTTTCATCAAGGATAAATTTTGTTGTCTCCATCATTTCCTCCTTATGTTTTTAGTTAGAGCTAGTCTCCTAATCTCAGCTCTTAGTTCCCTCGGTCATCATCGTGGCCATAGCCAGAACATAATGAGTATATTATTACCGCACAACAATTCTTTGTCAAGATTGCAAAAGACACCACTGCCCTTAAATTGTGATATACTTTTAGAGGAATGACTATAGCGGTGTCTAAGTGGAGGACCGGAATTGCACGATGTGCTAGTTATAGGTGACGGACCAGCCGGGAGTCAAGTAGCCTACAGGCTGGCTGGGCAGGGGTATGATGTAGTGGTACTGGGGAAGAAGGAGAAGCCAGGGAGACAAGTCTGCTGCACCGGCATTATCAGTCAGGCGTGCGCTAGCTCTTTTGCCATTAATGAAAGTGCTGTCCTGGGGCGGGTAAGGAGTGCTCGAATTTTTTCACCCTCAGGTAAGCTAATCAGTCTATGGCGACAGGAGAATCAGGCTTGTATAGTAAACCGCTCAGCATTTGATGTGTCTATGGCCAGCCGGGCTCAGAGTAAGGGAGCACAGTATATGCCGGATAGCCCGGCAAGAGATATAACGGTCAAGGATGATAGGGTAGTAGTTGAGGTAGCCCATGATGGAGGAGGACTTAAGCTTGAGGCAAGAGCCGCAGTTATTGCCTCTGGCTTTGGCACAAGACTGGTTGAGGGGTTAGGGAGGATTGGTGATTTCGTTATCGGAGCCCAGGCTGAAGTAGAAACAAGCGGCATAGATGAGGTAGAAGTCTATCTGGGACAGGAGGTAGCTCCTGGCTTCTTTGCTTGGCTAGTGCCGACCTCACCGCCTATGGCTCTGGTGGGACTCTTGTCACGCCGCAGCCCGGAATTTTATCTAAGAAAGCTAATATCCTCCCTCCAAGCCCAAGGGAAAATAGCCTCAGATGGAGGGAGTCCCAGTTATCGTGGGATTCCGCTTGAGCCGCTGGCCAGAACCTATGGCAAGCGGTTGCTGGTAGTAGGAGATGCCGCCGGGCAGGTAAAACCAACCACCGGCGGTGGTATCTATTATGGACTGGTGTGCGCTGACATAGCCGCTCGTAATCTAGGACGGGCACTGGAGAAGGATAACCTTTCGGCGAAGAGTCTGGCTAACTATGAACGAGAATGGAAGAGGAAACTAGGGCGGGAGCTTAGGATATGCTACTGGGGACGGAAGCTTTATGAACACCTGAACGACCGACAAATTGACCGGATATTTGACATAATAAAAACCAATGGCATTGATGACGCTTTACTGAAAGCAGACGACCTGTCCTTTGACTGGCATGGTAAGGCGATATTGAGATTGGTCGGGCAAAAGGTATTGACTAGGGCCCTGGCGGCAATGAAAATCCCTTTCAAAATTGGTACCCAGTTTTCATAGGGGGTGTTTTAGAAGGTGGATAGTGCTAACCAGAACATGAACTTGGGTGAAGCAGCTGGCTGTTTCCTTAGTAGTCTCCCAGCCGATGAAAGAGAAATAAGCCGGCAGGTAGTTTACCGATTTGTTCGCTGGTTTGGCTGGAAACGACCTCTGATGAGACTCACCGCTCCTGAGATAGCTAACTATGCCGGGCGGGTATCATCATCCGATGCTGACCATGTAAAAAAACTTGACCTAGTACGAGACTTTCTAGCCCATGCCAAGAAGGCAGGATGGACCAAGAGCAATCTGGCTATTCACCTTAAGGCCAAGAAGAGGAAAGGCAAAGCAACATCTCGGTCAAGGCAGGCCTCACTAGAAACCATTTCTCTAACTCAGCATGGATACGATGAAATGAAGAAAGAGCTGGCGGCTCTTAAAAGCAAGCGACCTCAAATTATCGATGACATACATAGAGCAGCCGCGGATAAGGACTTTAAGGAAAATGCCCCTCTGGCTGCCGCTAGAGAAGACCTTAGCTACCTTGAGGGGCGGATTAAGAAACTAGAAGAAATGCTAAAGTCAGCAGTTCTTATCAGTGACCAACCAAAGGTTACCCCCAAGGCAAGTATCGGTGATGGTATTGTCTTCCTTGACCTTGCTTCTGGCGAGGAGCTGCGCTATACCATAGTCAGTCCTAGGGAAGTAGACCCAGCAAAAGGCAAGATTTCCAGCGCCTCACCAATAGGCAAAGCCATTATTGGGCGGGCTCAGGGGGATATCATAGAAATAAAAGTGCCTGCGGGCAGGCTGCGCTATCAAATTAAACAGGTCGGAGGCCGGTTGACTTAATAGCACAAAATAGGAGGTATACTCAGGTGGCAAAGACTTCTACTGGTCACCTAGTAGCAAACCACAGCTATTGCCATTGAAGTTAGCCCGTCTGTATGTTAGACTTAATTTATGAGCCAAGAAAAAATAAAGACCTGGCTATTTAGCCAGCAGCCCCTATGGCGGCAAGGCATACGACAAGCCTTCTTAAGCACAGAGGACATAGAGGTTATCGGGGAGGCTGAGGTCACCGATAAGATGTCCTTAACTATTGAGATTATGCCTCCTGATGTAGCCATTGTTGATGTTGATAACGCCCCGGATAGCGGCCTAAGTTTGGCTAATAGAATAAAACAGGTCACACCCAGCACCGGTGTCATTGTACTCACTTCAAATCCTGATGACGACCAGCTCTTCAAGGCACTCAAAGCCCAGGCTTCAGCCTACCTACGCAAAGACATCAGCGGTGATGAGCTGTGTGATATGGTAAAACGTGTCGCCCGTGGTGAGCACCCGATAAATGAAA
>DAOWHE010000070.1 GCA_030641585.1 Dehalococcoidales bacterium
ATCTTAATCAGGTGTCCCAACCTATATCTAATAAATGGGCCACCGTGTAAGCTGGTGATGACCAGCTCATAGTTACCCGGCTTAACCTCGTCTAGCAGAAGAGTTGACGGCTGGTATGTCGGGTCCTGCCAGGATTTGATGCTTTCTTCCTCGGGGATAAACTCAAAGAAGTTGAGATGAGGGATGAAGGTCATGCCCTGATAGTCCCAGGTCTGCATGGCTATGATAGAGGCCTCGGTGCAACCGTGAAAGTCCAGCGGATATCTGCCCCACATCTCCCTGATTTTTTCTCTATATACTGAGCCGTCGATGCCAAATGTGATTAGTCCCTTAAGCGTCCACAAGTCTTTAGGCATTAGGGGACGGCGAGCCAGCTTACTTTTAGTAAGCCCTTTTGCCAGCCGGAGTAGTGCTTTTGGTCTTTTAAGCAGGGCCTTTAGGTTTGTCTTTCTGCCTTTCTGACTGAAGCGGTCGCCTATGGCTACGGTAACACTGGACAGTGAGAGGCATACATCCAACCCCTCAGATAGGGCTAGCTCGAAGCCCTGCTGTATTCTCTCCTCAAAGGACATTCTCTCTGCCGCTTCTATTGGTGGTAGGAAGTCAAACAGTTCGCAGGGGAAGGCGTGAGCCAGTGAGCCGGTGGCATAGGGTGGGGGCGCCATCCCGTAGAGGGCCTTATCCCACTCCTTGAAGGCAATTTCTCCCCTCTGTTTGCAGCTGGAGAAGAACAACAAGGCGAATATTAGCGTCTCTATCTCGTCAAGCTGCCGGGCGGTAACAGGTGCCCACCGGTGAGCATACTCACCAGATTTACCTGAGGTGTATTGCCACAGGATTGGTTTCCTAGGCAGTACATCCATCCTTCGTTTCAGGAGGTAAGGGGCGTAATCGGCATAGGTGGTAAGTGGAACCTCCTCCCGGAGCTCCTCCACGCTACTTGGGCTGGCTCCGTTTGTTATATGGCGGCCCAGTTGGCATTTCTTTAGTAGTCCTAGTTGCTCTAGTAGCAGCCGCCGCTGAATCCTCATAAAATCCTCAAGACCAAGGTCAATAAAGCCGCAGCATTTCTGCCATAACTCATCATATTTACCCTGTTTAAATAGTTCAGCCAGTTTACTCATTTTCGGACCTCCTTGATTTTAATTATTTGGCTTTTGCCTGTCGTAGGCAGCTTATAAAGGTAACCACACTCTTTTTGTTTGGCAGTAGCATGGGTGTTTCCTGCCGGTATCGGCTATATCCGGGAAACATCTTGCCGAAGAAAAACCGGTCCTGAATAACTACCAGCAGGACATCCAGCACAATCCATATCGGTGCCGCAATCAGCATTAAACTTGACCTTGAAACCAGAATCAGGGATAGCATGAGCAGGATGAAGCCATAAACCCCTGGATGACGGACAAGAGTATATAACCCGGTCGTTACTAGTCTCTCGCCAACACCAGTGGTAACATAGGTCTTGCGGAAGGGGAGATTAATAAAAAGAGAATATATGAGTAGAAAAAGGGAGACTATCAGGAGAAGCCAGCCCAGCCAGATTGACCATGTGGGCAGTGGCAGCCTATCTCCCGTAAGGCATACCATTACCATTGAGTAGCCCAGCAGGCCGCTACCTGCTCCCCAGGTAAGCGGCTTGGCCAGCGGGATTCTTTTTAAGGAAACAAAATCAAACAGGTGTATTATCAGGAAACCAAGTATGCCCAGCGCTATGTATGTCACAATTCCCTCCCAGTTCAACTATTACCACACTGGCTAAACTATGGGAAGGTTTTGTGTTCTAGAACAATGTTCTAGTAAAGCTAAAGGCTCATAAAAAACCCCTCTCCTTTGGTGGAGAGGGGGCAGCAAAATGTCTTTTTGGGGAATTAATCAAATAGTGCTGATAAAGTTGATTGGGAAGCTATTTCCATTTGATTTTAACTTCTCTACCTTCTTCCTCAGATGTTAGGTCACCTTCTAGCCCCTCTATCTTTTTGGCTAGCTCCTTTAGGTCATTGCCCGGTGATGGTTTGCCCAACTCAAGTCCGTAGCCGATAAAGAAGTCAAGGAAGCTTTTGAGGAGTCTCCTGGTGTCCTGCTGGAGGACCTGAATCTCTTCCTTGGTGACATATTTTTGCTCTCTTACTTTGTCTTCCTTTAAGAGGATAGCACTTATATCTTGCTTTAGAGATTCAATCTCCTTCCTGGTTATATATGGTTGCTCTTTGGCTTCCTCTTTCAAACAGCTGTCAATCAGGAAGTCAATAAATTCCGCCTGGCTCATATCGCCGCGGTTATCGTTAATTTTCTTGGTAAGCTCTGTCGGCACTATCAGCATCCTTTTTTCCGACATAAAACCTCTCCTTTAGGCTATATGCCCCTATCGCTAGTAATAATTTATAGATAGAGGCATCTTTTAGGCTATACTCCTAAGCAACCGGTGCCGTTGCCGGCTCAATCTGGCTTGCTTGGTAACTAATAATCTAAGTGTCCTCGGGTTCCTTAAGCTCAAGAATCTCCAGGATACCGTCTATACTCCTTAGCAGCCCGAGTCCCTTTTTGGTTACTCTATAGGTCACCGACGGGTTGCCCAGCGTTACTTTATTAATTAACTTCTGCTCAAGCAGAAAGTTGAGGTACTTCTGTAGTTGGAAATAGCTCATATTGACGCTATACATTATCTCAGTCTTGCCAGCTTCGCCAAGCCTGAGCATATCGGCTATTATTTCGATACTGGACCTTCGGCGTTCTAAGTTCACTCTCTTAAAGAACCCCCCGTACTATCGGCCTATATACTAGTACTATTATACTAGCCTTGTCAAGGGGGGTGTCAAAAGGGAGTCTTTTTGCCAATAGTGTTTTGCTAAAAGAACCCCAGATACCAGTTGAGGATGCTGTTTCCCCACAGCAGGGTGACCATGGTGGCTAAAGAAAGGAAAGGGCCAAAGGGGATGCCCTGCTTACGGCTTCTCACTTTGAGCATGAGCAGAACCAGGGCGACCAGACCACCCGAAAGCACTGCCAGGAAAATAGCAACAAATACCAGAGGTGAACCAGTAATTATGCCTATCAGGGCGGCCAGTTTAACATCTCCCCACCCCATCCCCCCACGAGAGGCGATGGCAATTAGTAGAAACAGTCCCAGACCAATGCCACCGCCAGCAGCGGCGCTGGCGATATCGGGCACAATCTCCAGATGGGGCAGAAAGGCACTGATGAGCAAAGCCACTGCCATAGCAGGGTAAACCACTATATTAAGAATAAGGTGGTGCTCCAGGTCAATAACTAAAAGAGTGATAAATAGCGAGATGTAGAAAAGGGCGACCGCCAGTTCGGAACTTATGCCATAGTACCCGTAGAGGCCGGCAAATAAGGCGCCGCTGCCGATTTCTACCCAGAGCAGGCGCCTGGGCAAGGGAGCCCGGCAGTAGCGACAGCGGCCACGCAGCCACAGGTAGCTAAAAATCGGAATG
The DNA here is from genome assembly GCA_030641585.1 of Dehalococcoidales bacterium. GTDB lineage: Bacteria > Chloroflexota > Dehalococcoidia > Dehalococcoidales > ARS1013 > ARS1013. The sequence goes on from DAOWHE010000070.1 coordinate 3,456, forward strand.
AGGTCTCTTGCCGACAGGCGCTTGAGACAGGAAGGGCAGTGAGACGGCGGGAAGACAATTGACTTTCGGGCAGGCAAACGGTCAATTAAGACATTGAGGAAGCTACCGACAGCCATTCCCAGTAAGGCAAAGACGCTTATCCAGACACTTGCCATTGCGGCATCTATTTTGGCTAACTTTGTCGCTTAAGTCAATAGGCGGTCTTAAGAACTGTCATAATCTATTGACTTTTGTCATTTTAGTAGTTTATACTGCCCCTTAAGTTAGGGGGGGAAAGAAGTACTAGTTATTACTATGACCTAAGGACTATTGACTATGAGACGAGCCTTGATATAATTAAGGTAACATATCATTATTATAGCTTATGTTACTTATCCAAACGGAACCTAAATAAACAAGGGAAGGAGGTGACCAATGAAAATGAGGAGGTTACTGAAGAACTTTGGTAAGGGCGAGAAGGGCTTTACCCTGCTTGAACTGCTGATAGTGGTTGCTATTCTTGGTATTCTGGCGGCGGTAATTATCCCTAATCTTGGGGCATTTATCGGTGCCGGAAATATAGCTGCCGCCAACACTGAGGCAGCCAATGTGAGAACAGCCGGTATGGCCTATTACGCCGACAACAGTACAACCTGGCCCAACACTTCGGCTGACTTACGTGGCGGTAGTGTCAACTATCTCAACTCTGACCCTGATGCCGTTTATACCTTTTACATCACAGGTGACAATCAGGGCTTGATATCCGGTGCCGCCGGTAGTGGTAGCTCCGCGGGTCTCAACTGGAACGCTGGCGATCAGCAGTGGGAAAGACCATAAATGGTGTATTAGCCTGAAGCCTTAATTAAGCCAGGCAATTTAGAGAAGCCTATCGGTGGGGTTATCTTGCCTCAATCCAGCCGGTGGGCTTTTCTGTTTTTGGTGGTCATTGCTGAAAGCAAAGGGGTGGTTTATTAATCTCCCCCTGTATGCACTAAAAAACTTTGATTTTTGGGGAGCCGCCTTAGCCCGCTCCTTCAACCGTTGTGGACAGAAGGTAAAACTCCCACTGTCTCCTCCGAGATGTTATATGGGGCATAGGCATAGTATAATACACCTTGACACGGCAGAGGCAATCAGGGCAATTAACCCTATTAAATTAAGATCGGAGTTTAGCTATGTCCCTCAGCCCACTCAAGCGCGTTTTATCCCGGCTATCTAAACTCAGTAAAGACAGAAAAATCCTGGCCCTGCTGGGCATATTGGGTGTGGGTGCCTATCTCAGGCTATGGCAAATCCAGCACCTGTTCAACGTCGTGCATGACTACGATGAAGGTGCTCACTCACTGGGGGCTCGCTTCATCTCCCAGGGGTTATTACCCTACCAGGACTTCACATTGGTTCATCCTCCTCTATACGACCTGGTGCTGGCAGGGGTCTATAAGGTATTCGGTTACGGCTTTTTTGATGGCAGGTATCTCTCCGTAGCGCTATCCCTGGCCTGCATCGTCCTCATTTATCTAATAGGCAAGAAAATGTATCACTCCACGGCCGGGCTCGCCGCCGCCGCCCTGTTTGCCGTAGATGCATACATGGTCTATCTCGGGCGCCGCGTTGTTATAGAGACACTGGGCATATTTCTGATACTGCTGGCGGTCTATTTCGCCATTGATTTTATCCAGAACAGGAAACCAAGCAAAGCCTTTCTCTGCGGGCTGGCTCTAGGGTTGGCAGTGGCGGCGAAATATTCTTTTATACCGGCGGTGGTCGCTATTATTGCGGCAATCGTCCTGCTAAC
>DAOWHE010000058.1 GCA_030641585.1 Dehalococcoidales bacterium
CATGCCCTCCGCCATGACCCGGATGTAATTGTTGTCGGCGAAATGCGAGACCTGGACACCATAGCGACCGCTATTCGGGCGGCTGGGACGGGGCACCTGGTGATGGGTACATTACATACTACCGATGCCGCCCAGACTATTGACCGTATAATTGACATATTCCCGCCTAGCCAGCAATCTCAAATTAGACTTCAGCTATCACAGGTGTTAATGGCGGTATTATCACAGACTCTCCTGCCCAAGGTTGGGGGTAAAGGGAGAATAGCTGCCTTTGAGATTATGACTGCTAATTCTGCAGTTAGAAATCTCCTTCGGGAGGGGAAAAGCTTTGAACTGCCCAACATGATGCAGCTTAATACTAATGATGGGATGCAAACCCTGGACCAGGCATTGGCTGAACTGGTGGGAAAACAGATAGTTGCTCGAGAAGAAGCTATGATGAAGAGCAGTCATCCGGAGCGATTGCATAAATTACTTCGTTTTCGATATGGAACGCCCAATGTTTAACGTGGCCGACGTGTTATGTTTTTGCCTTAACAGGTTAAAGCTTGTCTTCGGGGGCTAAATGGATAGGAAGAGAATACTTATCGCTGATGACGAGCCGAATACGAGGTTGCTGGTAGGCAGAATATTGAGCCGCGATTACATTGTCATCGCGGCAAGCGATGGCGAGGAAGCGATAGCTCTTGCTAGAAGGCAGAAACCAGACCTTATCCTGATGGATATTATGATGCCAAAGATGGATGGTTATGCTGCTTGCAGTGTCCTAAAGGCTGACCCAGCAACCAAAGCAATCCCGGTGGTCATGCTCACAGGTGTGGGTCATGGACTTAACAAGAAGCTTGGCCAGAAGATTGGTGCTGATGGCTACATAACTAAGCCGTTCAGTACGAAGGAGCTGCTGAACACGATTGCCGAGCTCCTTGAAATCTCCTGAAGCCAGCTCCTCTTCAGTTGGCAGTGAGACCCCTTCCCTCTGTGCGCAATAGAGGTGGTTTAGCCTAGGTGACTAACAGCAGTGGTTGGATTGTGCTATAGTTTGTTATAGTGTTGGTTTGCGCTTAATGCAGGTTGAGATGGGTATGGTAGCAGATGATTTATCACCCCTGGCTATTAAGAGTGGTCTAAAAACCCGTTTTGTCGGCCAGAGAGTGAGCTATTATCCCCGACTGTCCTCAACAATGGAGGTAGCCAGGGAAGAGGTTCAGCAGGGAGCACCAGAGGGAACGGTAGTCATCGCTGATGAGCAATCGGCTGGCAAGGGTAGACTGAACCGTGTTTGGCTATCACCTAAGGGTAGTGTTTCTTTATCTATTGTTCTCTATCCAAGTATGGTCTATCTGCCTTCCCTTATCATGGTGGCTTCGCTGGCGGTAGTTCATGCTATTAAAGCAGTCACCGGACTACGTGCGCAGATTAAATGGCCCAATGATGTTCTGGTTAACGGCAAGAAGGTATGCGGCATTCTCATTGAAAGCGGTGTCCGAGCTAGCAGCGTGGATTACGCTATTATCGGCATCGGTATAAATGTTAATCTTAAGGTTTCAGATTTTACTGATATTTTACCGGCAGCCACCAGTCTCTCCGATGAGGTGGGAAGGGATGTGTCTCGGTTGGAGCTGCTCAGGAGGCTATTAGTTGAAGTTGAGAACTCATACCTGTCTTTGCCTCAAGGAGAGGCTGTCTACCGGGAGTGGCGGGATAAATTGATAACGCTGGGCAGGAAAGTTCATGTCTCCTCGGGTGAAGCTATATATGAAGGTATTGCCGAATCTGTAGCCAGTGACGGTAGCCTGCTGCTGCGCAGCTTGGACGGCAGCCTGAGCCAGATTTCAGCCGGCGATGTTAGCCTATGCGACCTAAACAGGGGGTAGCACACCTGCATGAAGGCATGCTACCCTTCATCAAGCCAGCCTTAACCAAAAGCATCATTTTTTGCTCTATGGCTATTCTTTAGTCTTTTCGCCTGATTGGGTGCCAGTACCTCTGTCAAGAAACATTTTTATCAGGTCTATGGGCAGTGGGAAGATTAGGGTGCTATTTCTCTCGGAGGCTATCTCGGTCAGCGTTTGCAGGTAGCGAAGCTGGAGTGTAACCGGCTCTTTGGCGATAATAGTTCCTGCCTCAGCCAGCTTCGTTGATGCCTGGAGCTCACCCTCGGCATGAATGATTTTGGCTCTTCTTTCCCGTTCTGCCTCAGCCTGAGCCGCCATAGACCGCCTCATCGTTTCAGCAAGTTCAACCTCCTTAATCTCCACTGCACTCACCTTTACCCCCCACGGGTCAGTTTGCTCGTCAATTATCTTCTGCAGCG